>JBJTXC010000023.1:0-2089 GCA_046082065.1 Burkholderiaceae bacterium | reverse complement strand
GCAACGCGACGAGGCTCAACTCGAAAACGCACGGGTGACCGAGCGTCGGTATCGTCAACTGCAAGCACAAGACTCGATTGCGCAGCAAGATGTCGACGCCCAAACAGCCTTGGTGAAACAACTCGAAGGCACGGTCGCGATTGATCGCGCTGCAGTGCGTAGCGCGCAGCTGAATCTTGACTTCGCGCGCATCACTGCACCCATCTCTGGCCGCATTGGTCTGCGCAGCGTGGACGTGGGCAACCTGGTGGGCCCTGCTGACGCGACCGGCCTGGTCACCATCACGCAAACCGCGCCGATTGATGTGGTGTTCGCGGTACCGCAAGACGCCGTGCCCGAACTCAAGCACGCACTCTCGGGTGGCAAGGCATTGCCCGTGACGGCGTTCGATCGATCGCGCAGCAAGCCGCTGGCGATCGGGCGTTTTCTGGCGCTTGATAACGTCGTCGACATCCAAACCGGTACGGTGCGCGCCAAAGCACGTTTTGATAATGCGAATGCTGCGTTATTCCCCAATCAATTTGTGAACATTCGTTTGAAGCTGCGCACGATTGAAGGCGCCACTGCAGTACCTGTGTCTACAGTGCGTAATGGCGGCGATGGGCCGTTTGTGTATGTGCTGAACCCCACCGAAAAAACCGTCTCGCTGCGCAGCGTCAAGCGCGGTTTATCCAGCCTAGACAAAACGCAGATTTTGTCGGGCGTTGAGCCGGGTGAACAAGTCATTACCGAAGGTGCAGATCGCTTGACCGACGGCGCCAAGGTCAAGCTGCCCGGTGAGCGCGGTTCAAAGGATGCAGGCGGTGCCGGTCACAAAGCGGGTGCCGGCAGCGGCGAGGAACGCTCCGGTGGTGAGAAACGCCGCCGACCCGCGAGCGGCGGATGACCCCTTCGCGTCCGTTCATCCTGCGGCCGGTCGGGACCTCGCTGCTGATGGTCGCGATTGTGCTGGCAGGATTGATCGGTCTGCGTTTTCTGCCGATTGCCGCGTTACCGCAGGTCGATTTCCCCACCATACAAGTGCAAACGCTCTACCCCGGCGCAAGCCCGGAGGTGATGAGCCAAACGGTCACCGCGCCACTCGAGCGGCAATTCGGGCAAATGTCCGGTCTGAAGCGCATGAGTTCAGCCAGTGCTGCAGGCCTGTCAACGATCACGCTGCAATTTAATCTGGGTGTTCGGCTCGATGTCGCTGAACAAGAAGTACAAGCTGCGATCAATGCCGCCAATGCGTTGCTGCCCGCAGATTTACCCGCCCCACCCATCTACGCAAAAGTCAACCCGGCAGATGCGCCGGTGCTGACACTCGCGCTGACTTCGGATACCTTGCCGTTGACCGAGCTGCACCAGATTGCGAATAACCGGCTGGCTTTAAAAATCAGTCAGGTCAGCGGTGTGGGACTCGTAACACTGTCTGGTGGACACAAGCCCGCGATCCGGATTCAGGCGGACATGCGCGCGCTGGCAGCGGCCGGGCTCGGTATGGATAATCTGCGCACCGCCATCACGCAGGCCAACGCCAACACCGCCAAAGGCAACATCGATAGCGCGACGCGGTTTTACTCGATCAATGCAAATGATCAGCTCCGGTCAGCACAAGACTACGCCAACCTGATCATCGCCTGGAAGAACGGCGCACCAGTGCGATTGTCTGATGTGGCGCGCGTGGTGCAAGCGCAAGAAAATGTGCGTCTCGCTGCATGGGCTGATTTGACCCCCGCGATTGTGCTGAATGTGCAGCGCCAGCCCGGTGCCAACGTGATTCAAACAGTGGATGCCATTCAGCAGCGGCTGCCCGAATTAACCGAGAGCCTGCCTGCTTCGGTAAAAGTTACGGTGCTGTCTGACCGGACCGGCACCATACGCGCCTCGATACAGCACGTCACCATCGAGCTGTTTGTCGCAGTGGCGCTGGTGGTTTTAGTGATCTTACTGTTTTTGCGCAGCCTGCGAGCCACGGTGATTGCCAGCTTGGCGGTGCCGATTTCGCTGCTGGGCACGTGCGGTGCAATGTTCTTGCTGGGCTACAGCCTGAACAACCTGACCCTGATGGCGCTGACGATTGCCACCGGCTTTGTGGTCGATGATG
>JBJTXC010000022.1:0-13639 GCA_046082065.1 Burkholderiaceae bacterium | reverse complement strand
CACCACTGCCCCTGCTGCAGACGAAAATGGAAACCGCCTGCGCGCGCGGCCACCCAAATCTCTTGCATGGGTGCTTGGGTGTTAATAATCATCTTGCTAAAATTGGCGATAAACTCGATCTCCAATACATTGCCGCTTCTGGCACATTCGATATCTACATCGGCAGCATCAGCAGCTTGCTCGATGGCGTTCTCGATCTGGTCTAGCACCCCTTGGGCGATGCTCAGGAACTCGGTTTCTGTCATGCTAAACTCCGAAAAATATTTCGCTGCATTTGCCCGTTTGTTTTTGCTCTGCTTTCACCCATATCGCCGTCCTGTATTAGAACCTGTCCCATGGGTTCGATGACAATACGGCAGCGTCGAAGAGAGCTCAAGGCGCCAAAAGAGATGCTGTTAACGCCGCAAGCGGCCTCATCAGATAGGTTCTGAATAGCTCATGCATCAACGACTCCGCATTCTATCGATGATCTTGCTCATCGGCTTGTCCGCGTGTGGGCAAACCGGGCCGCTGTACTTGCCAGATCGACCCGCACCACCTTCATCACCGGCCAACAGCGAGTTTGACGCTCAGCCCGCCAATAGCGGTGACGCGGCGCGCAAGCCTTGAGTATGTCGTATTTCGAGTACCGCGCCGATACGCTGCACGCCGAGCAGCTGCCACTGGCAAACATCGCAAACCAAGTCGGTACGCCAACCTATGTTTACTCTCGCGCCGCGCTGACTCGGAATTTTTCAGCCTACGCCGACGCATGCCGCGCACACGGCCGTGACAACAGCGGCGCGCTGGTTTGCTACTCGGTGAAATCGAATTCGAATCTGGCGGTGCTGCATCTGCTCGGTCAACTGGGCTCCGGTTTCGATATTGTCTCGGGTGGCGAGTTGTTGCGCGTGATCGCTGCTGGCGGCGACCCGCGTAAAGTAATTTTCTCCGGTGTCGGCAAGTCGCGTGACGAAATACAGCTGGCGCTGTCGCACGATATCCTTTGCTTTAATGTCGAATCGATTCCGGAGCTGCACCGACTCAACGAAGTTGCCTCTGGCATGGGTAAGCGGGCACGAGTATCGCTGCGCGTGAACCCGGATGTCGATCCCAAGACCCATCCGTATATTTCTACTGGCCTGAAGGAAAACAAATTCGGTATCGCGTTTGAAGATGCGCTGGATACCTACCGAATTGCCAGCGAACTGCCACAAATCGAGATCACCGGGATCGATTGCCATATCGGCTCGCAGCTGCTTGATGATGCGCCGCTGCTGGAAGCACTCGACAAAGTGATTGAACTGGTCGATCAACTCCACGCCAGCGGCATTCAATTACATCATCTGGATATCGGTGGCGGTATCGGCATCACCTATGACGATGAAAAACCTGTCGCGGTCGCGGATTATCTGGGGCGTTTGTTCAAGCGTATCGATCAATGGCGCGGCGATAAATACGGCGGCGCACCGATCGACATCTTGTTCGAACCCGGTCGCTCCATCGTCGGCAATGCCGGTGTGCTATTAACCCGCATCGAATATCTGAAGCATGGCGCCAGCAAGAATTTTGCGGTGGTCGACGCTGCCATGAACGACCTGATGCGTCCCGCCATGTATGAAGCCTGGCATGGCGTACAACCCGTGCAGCGGCGCCACGCGGAGGCAAGATGTTATGACGTGGTAGGGCCGGTGTGTGAATCCGGCGACTGGCTGGCCCGCGATCGTCAGCTCGCGCTGGCGCCGGGCGATCTACTCGCCATTATGTCGGCGGGCGCGTATGGCATGACGATGGCATCCAACTACAACACACGCGGTCGTGCTGCCGAGGTACTCGTGGATGGTGATCGTTTCAGCGTGATTCGGCGCCGCGAGAATCCGCAAGACTTGTTCGCACTTGAATCCATCGTTGGGTAGCGCTCGCTACCCGCGCAGTCAGCAAGATCAAGATAATCACCGTCAGCAGCAGCGGTTCGCCGAAATTCTGTTTGCCGGATCGCATCCACCAAAAATGAAGCAGCGCGAGTAGCGCCACGGCATAAACCAAGCGATGCAAGCGCGACCAGTGACGACCGAGTCGTCGCTGCATGGCGTGAGTACTCGTGACTGCCAGCGGAATCAGTAGCAGAAATGCCGTGAAGCCCACTGTGATGAATGGCCGCTTCCATACATCTCGCCAGATCTCTACCGTATCGAAAAAATGATCAAACCAGATAAAGGTAATCAGGTGCAAACATGCATAAAAAAAAGCAAACAGGCCCAGCATGCGCCGCAGTGCTTGCAGCCAGTTTTGTTTGGTAATTCTTCGCAGTGGCGTCATTGCCAAGGTCAGGCAAAGAAAATATAGCGTCCAATCGCCGCTCGCGCGCGTCAGTGCTTCGATCGGGTTGGCACCCAAGGCCTGATGAATCGCCAGCCAAAGATAAGTGATCAGCGGTAGCAGCGCGACGACAAATACAGCGCGTTTCAAGTGAATCAATCGCGCAGCATGCAGCGTCATGAGCTCAGTAGAACTTTCTTAAATCCATCCCGCTGTACAGCGACGCAACCTCCGGATAGCCATTGAACATCAGCGTCTTGCGTTTCTTGGTGAAGAAGCCATCTTCACCAATGCGTCGCTCGGTCGCCTGCGACCAGCGCGGATGATCAACCTCCGGATTCACATTCGAGTAAAAACCGTACTCATCGGGTGCTGCAACATGCCATGAGGTTTTAGGCTGCGCTTCGGTGAAGCGAATTCGGACAATCGATTTTGCAGACTTGAAGCCATACTTCCACGGCACAATAATGCGCACGGGCGCGCCATTTTGATTCGGCAGTATCTGCCCATACATGCCTACCGTGAGCAGCGTCAGCGGATGCGTCGCCTCATCCATGCGCAGGCCTTCGGTATAAGGCCATTCAAGCACACGGCTACGAATACCCGGCATCTGCGCACGATCGGCTAGCGTGGTGAACTCGACATACTTGGCGTTGCCAGTGGGCTCTACCCGCTTGATTAATTCGGACAGAGGAAAGCCGACCCATGGAATGACCATGGACCACCCTTCAACACAGCGCAGTCTATACAGCCGCTCCTCGAGCGGAGCGAGTTTGAGTAGTGCATCGATATCTAGAGTAAGCAGCTTTTTCACCTCGCCATCAATCTTGATGGTCCAGGGGCGCGGCTTCAAGCTGCCTGCGTAGAGCGCAGGATCACCTTTATCGGTGCCGAACTCGTAAAAGTTATTGTAGGTGGTGGCATCGGTGAAGCTGGACGCTTTGTCGGCGATGCTGTATTTCGCGTTACGTTGCGCCATCAAGCGCAAGCGGCTTGCTGGCTCGTTCGCGAACGCAGATGCCGTCCAGACTGGCGCGAGCAAAGGTGCCGTCGCCAAACCTTGCAAGAACACCCGTCGCGAGCTTGCAATCTCTCGCGGCGTAATTTCTGACGGGAGTACGTCGTTATAACGAGGAAGTTTGATCAACATGATGATGCTGGCGTTAAGTTCGACCAGGCGTCACGCAGTGGTCGAGTCATGGATCAATCACAGCTCGCCGTATGAATGTAAACCGGACAAGAACATGTTCACACCCAGAAAGGCGAAAGTCGTCACGAATAACCCCACCACCGCCCACCACGCTGCGACTTGTCCACGCAAACCTTTCATCAGCCGCATGTGCAGCCATGCCGCGTAGTTCAGCCACACAATCAGCGCCCAGGTTTCTTTTGGGTCCCAAGACCAATAGCCGCCCCACGCCTCGGCGGCCCATAGCGCACCGAGTATGGTGGCAATCGTGAAGAAGGCAAAACCAACCGCGATCGCTTTGTACATCACATCGTCGAGCACTTCCAGCGCCGGCAGCCGGTCTTCCAGCTTGCCCTTCGCCTTCAGCAGATAAGCAATCCCGACCATCGCTGCGAGTGCGAAGGTGCCATAACCAATGAAATTGGCAGGCACGTGAATCTTCATCCACCAGCTTTGGAGCGCCGGCACCAGTGGCTGAATTTCATGCGCATCACGTGCAGTCATGTACCACAGCAGAAAACCGACCGCAGCCGAAATCACCAGCATGACAAACGCGCTGAATGACCGCGTTTCATATTTCTGCTCGTAGAACACCAGGAACAAGGCGGTAATCAGGCAAAACAGAATGAATACTTCGTATAGATTGGAGACCGGAATATGTCCGATGTCTGCGCCAAGCAAATAAGACTCATACCAACGCACCATCATGCCGGTGAAGCCCAGCACGATCGCAGCCCAGCACAGCTTGCTGCCCACCGAGCCACCGAAGGCTGAGCGCGCTATCAAGCCACCCCAATAGAACAAGGTGGAGAGAAAGAACAAGGTACTCATCCACAAAATTGCGGATTGGCTGGAAAGCATGTACTTCAGAAAAAATCGGCTCTGCGCTGAATCGAGATTACCCCCGTACAAGTAGATGGCGTAGAGAGAAGCCGCTGCAATCACAAGCATCAGGGCGCGCACAGATTTCCAATACCAACCCAAGCCGGCAAACGTCGGTACCGCCGCAAGCAGAATGGCTTTCTCATAGATATCCATGAACTCGCCGTAGCGGTTGAGCGCAAACAGCGCGCCCGCCAGCAGCAGCGCCGCGAACAACCAGTCAAACCAGCTGCGCCCTTTGAACAGATTACTGCTCTCTGCGTAGGTGGTATTTTCAGTGAGCTCCATCGTTTATCTCCGTAGATCCGGCAGTACCGCTAAGCGCTGCGAAGTATAGTTGAGTGCGTCAAGACCTGCCGGGCACGCGCCGGATTTAGTGCCTGTGTCAAGCCGTCTGCCTGCGCGTCAGGCGGCCGGCAGACGCGCTTTCATCTGTTCGAATTCTTTATCGAAATCCAGACTACGACGCTGCGTGCTCATTGCCATCAAGGCTCGCACGCCCCCGTCTTGGTCTGGCCGTATCCAAACCCACAAACGCCGCTCGCGGATGTAGATCATCGCGAAAATGCCAAGTACCAGCAGCAAGCAGCCGAGATAAACCACGTTCTTGCCGGGGGATCGAGTGACTTGAAACACCGAGGCTTTCACCTCGTCAAAACCGCGTAATTGCAGATATACAGGCGCGCCATAGAAGAAGGCATCGGCCAATGCATCGGTCGAGCGCTGCAGGAAACGAGCACTTTGAGCGTTGGGTACTGCCGGCGGCAGACCATCCTTGTCACGAGCCGCCTGCCACAACTCCCACATGGCGCCGTTCAGAATCTTCATGAAGATATCAACGGTTTTTTCTTGCTGGTCTTTCGGTACTTTGTCGATGAACCTCGCAACGGCAATATAGCCAGACGCTTCGCCATCGCCAGCGAACACATTCAAACCACGCAAGGCTGATAGTTGCAGTTGCTCGCGTAATTGCGGTGAGCTATTGGCACCGAGCGGTACGTTGGCGCCATAGCGTCGTGCCGCTTTCTCGCGCAGCGCAGGATCGGCGATCGCTGCGCGCAAACGCATCCATTCATCCACCTTGCCGTTCGCATCGGCGGGAATGCGCAGATAGCGAAAACCCTCGGACGGGTTCTCGCGCACGCCTGCAAGAAATACGTCTTCGCCGTCAATGGTGACAGGCATCATGTAGTTGCTGAACTCACGCGCCTGACCGTTCTTATCGCGTAACTTGTACTGTACGCTGGGACCGACATTACGCAAGTCTTTGCCACGCTCACGATTTGCTGCAGCACCTAATCGTTTATCGAGTTGCTCATTCAAGGTTTTGGGTTGCTTGACTGCGCGTGGATCACCGGCCATGTTCTCGACATTGAACGGGCGAAAGCCAGACCATTCAATGGTGTAGTCGCCTGCATTACCCGCGAGGCGCGACGCTTTACCGACCTGCCCCTCCAACGCAAACTGTGCATGACCCGCGCCGGCCATTGGGTAACCCACCAGCTTCAAACGGCTGCCGCCATCTTCAAAACTTGACTGGTAGACCGCGAGCCCTTTATAGATCAGCGGCTCATTCACTTTGATGGTGGCGCGAAAACTGTTACCAGTCTCTTTGTCGGTGACGATGACATTACTGGCAAACAGCTTGGGCATACCGGTCGAATAAAAATCGACGATAAATTTTTCCAGTTGCAGCGTGAAAGGCAAATCCTGAATCAGCACGCCATCGCCCATCTGGAGAATTGTCGTGTCACTGCTTTGGCCCTCTGGAACTAGGGTGTTGCCTCGAAAGGTAATATTGCCGTTGCCTAAGCGGTGCTTGTCGGGGATTTCTGCGATCACACCGCTGCCCTTGAAAACCTCTTTACCGAACAGCCACTGCTGCGCTCGAATCGGTAAATTCGAATCAAGCAATCCGCCGACGCAGATAATGACAATCGCCGAGTGCGCAAAGATATAGCCCAACTTATTCGCCGCGCCTTGCTTTGCGCTCAACAGGATGGCGCCGTCTTTGGGTATTTGCATTACCTGATAGCCAGCGGCAGCGATTTGCTGCGCGCAGTTGCGCGCAAGCTCTGCGATGTCGCGCGTCGATGACCACTCTGCATGATGATGAAAATTACGCAGGGATTGTTCGCGGACATTGATACGCCAGCTCTTCATGTCGGCGATCATTTTCGGTGCATTGCGGATGATACAAAGCGACGTCGAAGTGACCAAAAACGCCATGATCAGCAAGAACCACCATGCCGAATAAACCGAGTAGACCGAGAAGCGAGAAAACACATCAAACCAGAACGGGCCAAACTGATTGACGTAGTTCGGCATGGGCTCGTTTTGCAACACGACGGTGCCCACCACCGAGGCGATTGAAATAATCGTCAACAGGCTGATTGCAAAACGCATCGATGACACCAACTCGACCAGCTCGGTGACGAACCGGCCGCGATTAGTCAGCAACATGCCTTGGGTCGTCGTCGCCGATGGTTGGCTTGTATCTAGAGCGTCCATATCTGCCAGCATAAACAAAAAAGGGGCGGCTTGTCGCCACCCCCGGTCTGGGCCTACACCTTGCGCCTGAAACCCACTATCTTGTCAGGCCAATGGTAAGGGTGTAGTTGTTTATCACCGCAATCCGGCGATGTAATCTGATACAGCCTTCATCTCATCGTCGGTGAGTCGCTTGCTGATCGCAACCATCTGCGCCGAGTTGCTGCGGGTACCACCCCGGAAATTGGTCAGCTGCGTCACTGCATAGTCCTGATGCTGGCCGGCGATGCGGGGGTACTGCGCGGGTATGCCAGCACCATTCGGGCTATGGCAACCGGCGCAAGCGGGTATATTCTTCTCGGCGATACCGGCACGATAAATTTTTCGACCCAGCTCAGCGGTCTCTTTCACTTTGGCGATATTCGGCGTCGCTTTTTGGGTGGCCAAATAGGCGGCGATATTGTCGATATCTTCGGGTGTCATCGCTTTGGCGATCATGGTCATGATCGCGTTGTTGCGATCAGGCCCCTGAAAATCATGCAGCTGTTTTTTGATGTATGCGGCGTGCTGTCCACCCAGCTTGGGGTTTTGCGTGATGATCGCGTTACCTTCAGCACCGTGACATGCAATACACGCGGTGATGCCACGCCCCGGATCGCCGCCCGAGTAGAGTGCTGCGCCCTTGGCAGGATCTGCAGCGGCTGACTTCTGTTCAGTTGCCTCCGCTGTAACAAGCGCCGAACACAGCGCGATGGAGACGAACTTCAAACTCAACGAGAACACTCGATTCATTCAAACACCCGGGCAATATGTGGTTGGGTTGGTAACGAAATATAGCCTGGCATTGTACTACAATGGCTTAGCGCAATTTTTCGCTTCACCATTCACCGCCGCCGCGTTTGCCGGCCCCATCACCGATGTCGATTCTCTGGCAAGCCCGCTTTTTCACGACGGTGAACCGACTCCAGGATTTGCCAAAATACCAAGTACCTGAAGTCGCATTCGCAGGGCGGTCCAACGCAGGCAAGTCGACGGCCATCAACCTGCTGTGCAACCAGAAAAAGCTCGCTTTCGCCTCCAAAACACCCGGTCGAACCCAGCACATCAATTTTTTCTCGATCGGTGGCGCGCACGTCGGCCAGCACCGACGCGATGAGGCTCGAAGCGACGAAATCCGGGCTTTCCTGGTCGACCTGCCGGGCTACGGCTACGCCGAGGTATCCGGCGGCGCCAAAAGCCATTGGCAACAGTTGTTGGGACGCTATGTTCAGGTCCGGGCGCCGCTCGCGGGCTTGGTGTTGATCATGGATGCGCGCCGACCCTTCACCGAGCTGGACCTTGAGATGTTGGAGTGGTTTGCCCCCACTGGCAAACCGATTCATTGTCTATTGAGCAAAGCCGATAAGCTGAACCGAAGCGAGCAATCGGATGCGATGCGCCTCGCTCGAACCGTATTGGCGAGCTATGTTGACGAGCACGGGCAGGCTCTGCCATTCTCCGTTCAGCTATTCTCTGCGTTAAAGCGTATTGGACTGGCAGAGGCCGATCAGAAAATTTGTCACCTGCTGCAGCTTGATACGGGCTTGAACGAAGACTACTTGCTAGCGCAAGTAGAAAAAAACCCTGGAGTGCAATGAATGCCTCCAGGGCTTAAACACTGACTCCATCGAGCCAGACCCGCTCAGGGAGGATAAGCGGGAGGTGATCAACACCCATCGGTAGGAGTGCGACACCAAAAAGAAGTTCAACCTGATGAAACCCGCCCAACGCATCAATTCATTCACAATAACAAAAGCCTTTCATCCATGAGCCTCGATCCGCTATCCCGTTTCCCGGCAACGCGCATGCGCCGTATGCGCAAAGATGCTTTCTCGCGCGCGATGATGCGCGAGAACGTCGTGACAGCTGCCGACTTGATTTATCCGGTATTCATTCTCGATGGCGAGAAGCGTCGAGAGGCTGTGCCATCGATGCCCGGCGTTGAACGCCTGTCGGTCGACTTGTTGATGCCCGTTGCGGAAGAATGTGTTTCGCTCGGCATACCGGTACTGGCATTGTTTCCGGTGATTGATCCTCAACTGAAAACACCCGACGGTATCGAGGCTACCAACCCGAGTGGTTTGGTACCGCGCGCGGTACGTGAGCTCAAGCAACGCTTTCCTGAATTGGGCGTGCTGACTGATGTCGCGCTCGATCCGTATACCAGTCATGGTCAGGATGGTGTGCTAAATGACGACGGCTATGTTCTGAATGACGAAACCACTACCCTGCTGGTGCAGCAGGCACTGACCCAAGCCGCAGCGGGGGTTGATATCGTCGCACCGTCTGACATGATGGATGGCCGCATCGGTGCGATTCGCCATGCGCTGGAAAACAAAGGGCACATCTACACGCGCATCATGGCCTACTCGGCCAAGTACGCATCAGCGTTTTATGGACCATTTCGCGACGCGGTGGGCTCGGCTGCAAATCTCGGCAAGGGCAACAAAGCCACTTACCAGATGGACCCGGGTAACACCGACGAAGCACTGCGTGAAGTTGCGCTCGATCTGGCCGAAGGTGCAGATATGGTGATGGTCAAACCCGGTATGCCTTACCTGGATATCGTGCGCCGAGTGAAACAGGAATTCAAAGTGCCGACCTTCGCCTATCAGGTGAGCGGCGAGTACGCAATGATTAAGGCCGCGGCGCAAAATGGTTGGCTGGATCACGACAAAACCATGATGGAGGCAGTGCTCTGTTTTAAACGCGCCGGCGCGGATGGTGTACTGACTTACTTCGCGAGAGAGATCGCGCGCGCCCTTAAAACCTAGTTGTTCGCCAAACGTGTCGCCAGTACGATGCGTCACATATTAACGTTAGCCGGCTATTTCTCTACCTGCTCGACGTGTTCGATTGATCGCAAAAAATCCGAGGCCGCTTGAAAGCCGATTACGCGCGCCGATGCAATTTCTCGGCCCGTCTCATCAAAAAACAAAATGCCTGGTGGCCCAAACAAACCGAAACGCTTCAGCAAAGCTTTGTCTTCCGCGGCATTGGCCGTGACATCAACCTGCAGTAATAGCATCTGATCAAGCTTGGCTTTCACGGCGGGATCGGTGAAGGTCAGCTTTTCCATCTCGATGCAAGACACACACCAATCGGCATAAAAATCGAGCATCACACGACGACCGCTTGTATTGGCAAGCGCCTGATCCAATTCGGCATTGTTACGCACCCGGCTAAATGCTGTCGCCTGATGCGCCTGACCACGCCAATGCGCAAGCGGTGACCAAGGGTCACGCGCCCCGGTAGCAGCGCCTAGCCATTGCGCTGAACCCAGCACCACAAACAGCAAGCCAAGCAAGCGCGCAAGCCAACCGAGTGTTTTTACACGCAGCAAACTGGCGCCGTAACCTACCGCTAACAAACCCCACATGACCATCAGTAGCCAGGCGGGTATGAGCGAAGACACCATCCAAACGGCCAGCGCAAGCATCAGCACGCCGAAAAATGTTTTTACGGTTTGCATCCATGCACCGGCCTTGGGTAGCAATGACCCCGCAGACGCCCCGACCAACAGCAACGGCATACTCATGCCCGCTGCCATCGCGAACAAAGCGCTGCCACCGATCACCACGTCGCGCGTTTGACTGATGTACACCAGCGCCCCGGCCAGCGGCGCTGCAACACAGGGGCCGACAATCAGCGCGGAAATTGCGCCCATTACAAACACGCCGATGAATTTGCCGCCGCGCTGACGTTCGGAAAGGCGTGTCAATGCCAGTTGCAGCGATGTGGGTACCTGCAACTGGTAGAGATCAAACATCGATAGCGCCATCACGGCCATCAAGATGGCGAAGGTGGTCAACAATAGCGGGCTCTGTAGTGCCGCTGACAAACCTTCGCCGATCAATCCCGCTGCGACACCGAGCGCGGTATACACGATCGCCATACCCAGCGAATACGCCAGCGCAAGCAGGAATCCGCGACGGCGACTACTCGCGGCGCCTTCGCCAGCAATGATGAATGACAGAATCGGTACCATCGGCAACACGCAGGGGGTAAACGACAGACCAAGCCCCAGTAAGAAAAATAGCGGCAGAATAAGCAACAGACGACCGCTGGCGAGTGACGCCTGAATTTGTGTCATTTGATTGGCGATCGGTGAAGATGAACCGAACGAACCATGGGTAGTTTCATCGCCACCACGTTCATTCGCACTGCCGTCGTTATTATTTTTTCCGATCAGCGTAGTGCCGGCGGTAGTGGTGTTTGCTGCACCATTGGATGCCTGCGCGTTAACTCCGGAGTTGTTGATCGCATTCGGTGATAGCTGCACCACCGAATCCATGGGTGGATAGCACAAGCCCTTATCGGCACAACCTTGGCTGGTAACTATTAACCTGAATGGCCCGGACGCTTGTACCGGGATCGTCAAATTGAGCTGATGCCTGAAAGTTTCCAGCTCTTTATCAAAATTCGGATCAAATTTGATTTTGCCGCGCGGCAGATCGAACTTGCCAAGTGTCGCGCCATCGGCGGTGAGCGAAATTTTGTCGCGATACATGTAGTAGCCGTCCGCGATGCGAAAGCTTAGCTCGATCGTCGATGCGTCTCGCATACGGGCACTAAATGCAAATGCTTGCTCTGGCGCCAAAAAGTCTTCGGCTTTGGACACTGATGCAGCCATCAAAAGGCTCGCCATCAGAACAAACTGGGCAACGAAGCGCGCGCATTGAATAAACCCATGCGCAACGCCTGCACCGAGGTATCGGATACTTCGTTCAGACAAGCACTGCGTCAGCCGCTCAGGCATGTTTTTCACTCGTGGTCTCTGACGCGATCCAGTGCAGATAAGGCGCATAGCCTTCGGCAATTGGCCAGGCGATTACCTCGGGCAAGTCGTACGGGTGGGCATGAACGAGCGCTTGCTGCAGCTGCGCATAGTGCTGACGCGTGGTCTTGATCAACAGCGTCACTTCCTCCGCGTGTTCGATATCCCCTTGCCAGCGATAGACGGATTTGACGCCCGGCAGGATATTTACGCAGGCCGCCAATTTAGCTTCGACCAAGGCATGCGCTAATGTATGCGCCGTGGCTTGGTCGGGCGCATTCGACATCACCATCAAGACCTGCACATCGCTCATTAACGCCTCTGCCGTGTTTATTTCAACAGCCGCTTTCGGGTCAGTATGGTTGCAATGTAAAACCCGACCACGGTATAGGCCAGCAAGATCACCATATCCTTGAGTGGGTCTTGTGGCAATTGACCAAGCAGCAATGGTCGCACAAGACGCACTGCCGCGCCGAGCGGCAGAAAGCTGGCGATCGACTGCAACCAGATCGGTAGCTGGGTGGTGGGATAGTAGACACCCGACAGGAAAATCATCGGGGTCAGGACCAGCGTGAAGTAGTAGGTAAAAAAATCATAAGCCTTGGCAATCGCGTTCACGATCAGCGCAATCGAGGCAAAGCAAATACCGGTCAGCAAAAGCAAGGGTGGCACCAACACCGTGGTTGGGTGCAGGCCGATTCCCAACATAAAAAGTACCAGCAGAATGGCCAAGGCCGAGATCATCGCTTTGCTTGCAGCCCACAGCATCTCGGCCAGCACGATGTCGTCGAGTGACAGGGGTGTATTCAGCAAAGCGTCCCACGTCTTTTGCACATGCATGCGCGAAAATGCCGAATAGAGTGATTCGAATGACGCCGCCATCATCACCGACATGCAAATTGACCCACTCGCAAGAAACTCGATGTACGGCACGCCTTCGATCTGCTGCAACAGACTGCCCAAGCCATAGCCGAATGCCAGCAAGGTAATCATTGGCTCGGCAATGTTGCCGATCACGCTGGCGACAGCGAGTTTGCGCCATACCAGCAAGTTACGACGCCAAACCGGCATGAAACGCAAGCTGAGTGAGGGCAAGTGATAGCTGAGTGTGCTCATTTCAATCCCTCATCTCTCGGCCGGTCAGTTTCAGAAATAAATCTTCCAGATTTGCCGGTCGATGCAGATAGCGAAGGCCCGCTGTATGCGACAGGCTTTGTAGCAGGGGCTCAGGATGTCGGGTGTAGCAAAACACGGTATCACCACTCACCTCGACACGATCCGCCATGGCACGAGCACCTGCCGACCAGTGCACTGCCTGATCACCAAAGACTTCGATGACTTGAGACTCGATATGCTGCGCAATCAGCTTATGCGGCGCGCCTTCGGCGATCAGTCGGCCATGGTCAATCACCGCGAGCCGATGACACAGACGCTCGGCCTCATCCATGAAATGGGTAGTTAAAAAAATTGTCTTGCCGCTCGCCAGTAGTGACTTGAGGCGTTCCCAGATCGTGTGCCGTGCTTGCGGATCCAACCCGGTAGTGGGCTCATCCATGAAGATCAGATCGGGGTCATTGACCAAAGCTCGCGCGAGCGTCAGTCGGCGCTTCATGCCGCCGGATAATTCGCCCATGCGTGCGTGGCGCTTGTTGGTGAGGTTGGCAAAGTCCAGCAACCAATCGAGCCGCGCATGGATTTGCGCAGGTTGCATGCCGAAGTAACGCCCGTACACCAGCAAGTTTTCTTCGACGGTGAAATCGGGATCGAGGCTGTCCATCTGCGGTACCACGCCGATTTTCAGTCGAGCACGGCGCGCCTCTTGCGGCACCGGATAGCCAACCAAAGTGATGTTGCCATTGTCTGGCGCAGTCAGGCCGAGACACAGACGTAAAGTAGTGGTCTTGCCAGCACCATTTGGCCCCAACAAGCCATAGCACTCACCAGGTTGCAGAGCGAACGACAGA
>JBJTXC010000021.1:0-4763 GCA_046082065.1 Burkholderiaceae bacterium | reverse complement strand
CGATCATTTGGGTAACCGTCGCGTGCGCTGCGTGGGTGAGCTGGCAGAGAACCAGTTCCGTGCCGGTCTGGTGCGTGTCGAGCGCGCCGTGAAAGAGCGTCTTGGCCAGGCCGAAGCAGATAACCTGATGCCGCATGACCTGATCAACTCCAAGCCGATCTCGGCTGCGATTCGCGAGTTTTTCGGTTCGTCACAGTTGTCGCAGTTTATGGACCAGACCAACCCGCTATCAGAGATCACGCACAAGCGTCGTGTCTCTGCACTGGGCCCGGGTGGTCTGACCCGCGAGCGCGCCGGCTTTGAAGTGCGCGACGTGCACCCGACCCACTACGGCCGTGTGTGCCCGATTGAAACACCCGAAGGCCCGAACATTGGTCTGATCAACTCGCTCGCGTTGTACGCACGCTTGAACGAGTACGGCTTCCTGGAAACGCCGTATCGCAAAGTGATTGATGGCAAGGTCACTGATCAAATCGATTACCTATCCGCGATCGAAGAAGGCCGCTACATCATCGCGCAGGCGAATGCGACCATCGATGCCAAAGGCAAGCTGTCAGATGAATTGGTGTCAGCGCGTGAAGCAGGCGAAACCATTTTGGTGTCTCCTGAGCGCGTGCAGTACATGGACGTTGCGCCGGGTCAGATCGTGTCGGTCGCGGCATCCTTGATTCCTTTCCTCGAGCATGATGATGCAAACCGTGCGTTGATGGGCGCCAACATGCAACGTCAGGCGGTGCCGTGCTTGCGCCCGGAAAAGGCGCTGGTGGGTACTGGCGTTGAGCGTACCGTTGCGATTGACTCGGGCACCACCGTACAAGCGCTGCGTGGCGGTGTGGTCGATTATGTCGATGCAGGTCGTATCGTGATTCGCGTCAATGACGACGAAGCGCAGGCGGGCGAGGTCGGTGTTGATATCTACAACCTGATCAAGTACACGCGCTCTAACCAAAATACCAATATCAACCAGCGGCCTATCGTTGAAGTGGGCGATCGCGTGGTGCGCCATGATGTGATCGCCGATGGCGCGTCGACCGATCTGGGTGAGTTGGCACTTGGTCAGAACATGCTGGTCGCGTTCATGCCGTGGAACGGCTACAACTTCGAAGACTCGATCCTGATCTCTGAGAAGGTCGTCGCAGACGACCGCTATACCTCGGTTCATATTGAAGAATTGTCTGTCGTTGCGCGCGACACCAAGCTCGGACCGGAAGAAATTACGCGCGACATTTCGAATCTCGCAGAAAACCAGCTCGCCCGTCTGGACGAGTCGGGCATCGTTTACATCGGTGCAGAGGTCGAGGCCGGTGACGTGCTCGTCGGTAAGGTCACGCCCAAAGGCGAGACCCAGCTGACACCGGAAGAGAAACTCCTGCGCGCGATTTTCGGTGAAAAAGCGTCGGACGTAAAAGACACCTCGCTGCGCGTGCCGTCCGGCATGATCGGCACCGTCATCGATGTTCAGGTGTTCACACGCGAAGGCATACAGCGTGACAAGCGCGCACAGCAAATCATTGATGATGAACTGAAGCGTTATCGTCTTGATCTGAACGATCAGCTGCGTATCGTTGAAGGCGATGCCTTCCAGCGTCTGGAAAAAATGCTGATTGGTAAAGTGGCTAATGGTGGCCCGAAGAAGCTCGCCAAGGGTACCAAGATCAGCAAAGAATATCTGGATGACGTTGAGAAGTATCACTGGTTCGACATTCGTCCGTCAGACGAAGATGCCGCTGCCACACTTGAAGCGATCAAGGAATCGATCGCCGAGAAGCGTCATCAGTTTGATCTCGACTTCGAAGAGAAGCGCAAGAAACTAACGCAAGGCGACGAGCTGCCGCCAGGTGTGCAAAAGATGGTGAAGGTTTACCTTGCCGTGAAGCGCCGCTTGCAGCCTGGCGACAAGATGGCGGGTCGTCACGGTAACAAGGGTGTGGTGTCACGCATCGTGCCGGTGGAAGACATGCCCTACATGGCAGACGGCACACCGGCAGACATCGTGCTGAATCCACTCGGCGTACCGTCGCGTATGAACGTGGGTCAAGTACTGGAAGTTCACCTGGGCTGGGCAGCCAAAGGCTTGGGGTTGCGCATCGGCGAAATGCTGAAAGCGCAGACCAAAGCTGCAGAGGTCCGCAACTTCCTGAAAAAGATTTTCAACGAATCGGGCCGTGCCGAAAACCTGGATAGCTTTGGTGACGCCGAAGTGTTGGCGCTGGCCGAGAACCTGAAAGAAGGTGTGCCGTTCGCGACCCCGGTGTTTGATGGTGCCAACGAGGGTGAGATCCATCGCATGCTTGATCTTGCCTACCCGGGCGAAGTGGCCAAGCAACTGGGCATGACGCAGTCTAAGAACCAGGTCACGATGTATGACGGCCGTACGGGCGATGCATTCGAGCGTCCAGTCACGGTGGGTTACATGCACGTACTGAAGCTGCATCACTTGGTCGACGACAAGATGCACGCACGCTCGACCGGGCCTTACTCGCTCGTCACGCAGCAACCGCTGGGTGGCAAGGCGCAGTTTGGCGGACAGCGTTTCGGCGAGATGGAAGTGTGGGCGCTCGAGGCTTACGGTGCATCGTATGTGCTGCAAGAGATGCTGACCGTGAAGTCAGACGACGTGAATGGTCGTACCAAGGTCTACGAGAACTTGGTGAAAGGCGATCACGTTATCGACGCCGGTATGCCGGAATCCTTCAACGTGTTGGTGAAGGAAATCCGCTCGCTCGGTATCGACATCGATCTCGAACGCGACTAATTAGCCGTCTGGCCACCGACCGTCCCGCAAGGGGCGGTCTGCAGCAAAGATATATTTTTCACGCCACTGTGGAGTGATACATGAAAGCACTGCTCGATCTATTCAAGCAAGTACAGCAAAACGAACAGTTCGATGCGATCAAGATTGGTCTTGCATCGCCCGACAAAATTCGTTCCTGGTCGTATGGCGAAGTCAAAAAGCCGGAGACCATCAACTATCGAACCTTCAAGCCTGAGCGTGATGGTCTGTTCTGCGCCAAGATTTTCGGCCCGATCAAAGATTACGAATGCTTGTGCGGTAAATACAAGCGCCTGAAGCATCGCGGTGTGATTTGTGAAAAATGCGGCGTTGAAGTCACGCTGGCCAAAGTGCGCCGTGAGCGTATGGGCCATATCGAGCTCGCGTCACCGGTGGCACATATCTGGTTCTTGAAATCGCTCCCGTCGCGTCTTGGCATGGTGTTGGACATGACGCTGCGCGATATCGAGCGCGTACTGTACTTTGAAGCGTATGTCGTGACCGACCCGGGCATGACGCCGCTGAAAAAGTGCCAGATCATGTCGGAAGATGATTACGCGGCCAAGTATGAAGAGTTTGGTGACGACTTCACCGCGTTCATGGGCGCAGAAGGTGTTCGTGAATTGCTGCGCACGATCGATATCGATCGCGAGGCTGAGCAGCTGCGTACTGATTTGCGTGAGTCGAAGTCGGAAGCGAAGATCAAGAAATACGCCAAGCGCCTGAAGGTGCTTGAGGCATTTCAGCGCTCCGGCATCAAGCCTGAGTGGATGATCATGGAAGTGCTGCCGGTGCTGCCGCCGGAATTGCGTCCACTGGTGCCATTGGATGGTGGTCGTTTCGCGACGTCTGATCTGAACGATCTGTATCGTCGCGTGATCAACCGTAACAATCGTCTGAAGCGTTTGATGGAGCTGCGTGCGCCGGAGATCATCACGCGCAACGAAAAGCGCATGCTGCAGGAAGCGGCGGATTCGCTGCTTGATAACGGCCGTCGCGGCAAGGCAATGACAGGCGCGAACAAGCGTCCGCTGAAGTCGCTAGCTGAAATGATCAAGGGCAAAGGCGGTCGATTCCGTCAAAACTTGCTCGGCAAGCGGGTTGATTACTCCGGGCGCTCGGTGATTGTGGTGGGTCCGCAGCTGAAGCTGCATCAGTGCGGTTTGCCGAAACTGATGGCGCTCGAACTGTTTAAGCCTTTCATCTTCAACAAGCTCGAACTGATGGGCTTGGCAACCACCATCAAGGCGGCCAAGAAGCTGGTTGAAATGCAAGAGCCGATTGTGTGGGACATCCTCGAAGAGGTGATCCGCGAGCATCCGGTGATGCTGAACCGTGCGCCGACGCTGCACCGCCTCGGCATTCAATCGTTTGAGCCTGTGCTGATTGAAGGTAAGGCGATTCAGCTGCATCCGCTGGTTTGCGCGGCGTTCAACGCTGACTTTGACGGCGACCAGATGGCGGTACACGTGCCGCTCTCGATTGAAGCGCAGATGGAAGCGCGCACGCTGATGCTGGCATCGAACAACGTGCTGTTCCCATCGAATGGCGAACCTTCCATCGTGCCTTCGCAAGATATCGTGCTGGGTCTTTACTACGCAACGCGTGAAAAGACCAACGGCAAAGGCGAGGGCATGGCATTCCAGGATGTTTCGGAAGTCATTCGTGCTTACGACAACAAGGAAGTTGAGCTGACTTCGCGCGTCACCGTTCGTGTGAATGAATACCTGCGTGTTGCTGGTACAGACGAGTTCGAGAAAAAGATTCAGCGCGTCGAGACAACAGTTGGTCGCGCCATTCTTTCCGAGATTTTGCCGAAGGGTCTGCCTTTCTCGGCGCTGAATCGTGCGCTGAAGAAGAAAGAAATCTCCAAGCTAATCAACATCTCGTTTCGTAAGTGCGGCTTGCGTGCGACGGCCGTATTTGCTGATCAATTGATGCAAGCCGGCTTCCGTTTGGCGACTCGTGCAGGCATTTCGATTTGCGTCGA
>JBJTXC010000020.1:0-5813 GCA_046082065.1 Burkholderiaceae bacterium | reverse complement strand
GACCCCCTGAATGTTATGATGCGGTCGCTCTGAATTTCACTCGCCGGGCTCACCGCCCGGTTTCTCTTTTTTTAAGTTGAACACGTCGTGCGCTTAACCTCCATCAAACTCTCCGGTTTCAAATCTTTCGTCGACCCGACCAATTTTCAGGTGCCCGGGCAACTGGTCGGCGTGGTCGGGCCGAATGGCTGCGGCAAGTCGAACATCATCGATGCAGTGCGCTGGGTGTTAGGCGAATCCAAGGCCTCGGAGTTACGTGGCGAGTCGATGCAGGATGTGATTTTCAACGGCACCACCAATCGCAAGCCGGCTGGCCGAGCGTCGGTTGAACTGCTGTTTGATAACAGCGCCGGCAAAGCTGCCGGACAGTGGAGCAGTTTTGCCGAGATCGCGGTCAAGCGCACGCTCACGCGCGACGGTACCTCGACTTATTACATCAACAATCAAGCGGTACGGCGTCGCGACATTCAAGATATTTTCTTGGGCACGGGCCTTGGTCCGCGCGCTTACGCCATCATCGGTCAAGGCATGATCTCGCGCATCATCGAGGCGCGCCCGGAAGAGTTACGTATTTTTCTGGAAGAAGCTGCAGGCGTATCCAAATATAAAGAGCGTCGCCGCGAAACTGAAAATCGGCTGCAAGACACCCGTGATAACCTGCAGCGTGTTGAAGATATTTTGCGCGAGCTGAATCAAAACGTAAACAAGCTCGAAAAGCAGGCTGAGGTCGCGCAGAAATATCACGAGCTCCATACCGAGCAAGACGAAAAGCAGAAGCTACTTTGGCTGCTGCGAAAAAATGAAGCCGCAAATGAGCAGCAAAAATTTTTGCGTGACATCGATAAAGCGCAAACTGAGCTGGAGGAGCAGACTGCCAAGCTGCGTCATATCGAGACCGAATTAGAGCAGTTGCGCCAGGAGCACTACGCCGCCGGCGATCGCATGCATCAGGCGCAAGGCGCGCTGTATCAAACCAACGCAGAAATCGGCAGCCTCGAAGCGCAGATTCGATTTGTGATTGAGTCGCGTACGCGACTGCAAACTCAGATTAATTCGCTGACGGCGCAACGCGATCAATGGCAGCGTCAAAGCTCGCAATTCGAAACCGAGTTGGAGCAAGCCGAGACTGAACTGACCTCGCACAGCGCGCGGGTGAGCGAGGCGCAACAGGCACTGCAAACCAAGCAATCTGCATTGCCCGAGATTGAGGAAGCGTGGCGCAGCGCGCAGCTGGCGACCACCGAATCGCGCTCGCGCATTATGCAGGTGCAGCAGCGCATTGAATTAGAGTCAACCCACCAGCGCAATGCATCGAACATTCTTGCGACCCTGACACAGCGGCGCGAGCGCTTGGCACAGGAAAAAAATGCGCTGTCACTGCCTGATACTGCGCATCTGAATAACTTGAAGGCGCAGGTCGGCGAAAGGCAAACACAGCTTGAGCAGTTGCAGACTGAACTATCAAACGCTCGTGAGCAACAACCTTTGCTTGAACAAGAGCGCCGTGATGCGCAAGCGTCGGTGAATACCGAAACTGCCAAGCATGCGCAGTTTGAGGCGCGCTTGGCCGCCTTGAAGCAGTTGCAAGAGAACGTACAAACCGAGGGCAAGGTAGCGCCTTGGTTGAACAAACATGAACTCGGCAAATTGCCACGCTTGTGGCAAAAACTTGCGATTGAGCCGGGTTGGGAAGTGGCGCTTGAATCGGTGCTGCGCGAGCGTACCGGCGCCCTTGAGGTGTCGAACCTGGATTGGGCCAAAGCATTTTTTAGTGATGCGCCGCCGGCCAAGCTGTCGTTGTACTCGCTGAGCGGCACCTCGAACACCAGTGAGTCCGCACCCGCCGGTTTGAAGCCGCTGATGTCGATGATGAAGGTGGATGACCCGGGCCTGCGCGCGCTGCTGCAAGACTGGTTGCATCAGGTGTACGTAGCGGATGATGCGGCGGGTGCCTTGCTGGAGCGATCCAAGCTGCCGCTGGGTGCGACGCTGGTCACGCGTGAGGGTCATTTGATCAGCCGCTTGTCCGTGCGTTTTCATGCGTCGGATTCCGAACAAGATGGCATGCTGGCGCGTCAGCAGGAAATCGACAATTTGGTTCGTCAGGTTCGTGCGCAGCAGATGCTGGCAGATGAAGCAAGGCAGCGCTCGGTGCGCGCCGACGCTGCGCTGACACAAGGCACGCAGCGTCTCGAGGAGCTCACACAACGCGTCAGCGCGCAGCAGCAGACGCTGCACAGTCTGCAAATGGATTTATTGAAGCTGACCGAGGCGGTCGAGCGTTTCAGCGAGCGCAGCACACAAATTGGTAATGACCTGACCGAGATTGCTGCACAAGAAAACGAACAGCGTCAGCTGCAGAGTAACGCCGAGCAGGCGCTTGAGCAGATCGACGCTGAATTGGCCAAGGTGCAGGAGTCGCATGAAGATGGTCAGACGATTTATCTGGCGCGTGAATCTGCCTTGAATCAGGCGCGCGAGCATGTGCGTGAGCTGGCACTGGCTGCGCAGCAGGCCGAGTTTGCGCAGCGTGCGCATGAGAGCCGTATTGAAGAACTCAAGCGCAGTATTGCGACTGCGCTGGAGCAATCCGCACAGCTGTTCGCCAGCATGGAGCAGGGCACGCTGGAACTTGAGCAGCTCGATGATCGTGCTGCGCAAGCCGGTTTGCAAACGTTGCTCGAGCAGCGCAGCGAACAAGAGCTGGTGCTAACGAATGCACGTCACGAGCTCGATCAGCTGACGCAACGCATGCGCGGGCAAGATGAATCCAAGCTGGCGGCCGAGCGTGGGCTGCAACCGATTCGTGACCGTATCGTCGAGCTGCAACTGAAAGAGCAGGCGGCGCGTATGAATCAGGAACAGTATGCCGAGTCACTCGCCGCGGCCCATGCCGATGAGGTTGCGCTGGCCGAGAAGCTCAGCGACGATATGCGCCCGTCTTATCTGCAAGGTGAAGTGACGCGCCTGACCAATGCTATCAACGCACTCGGCCCGGTGAATTTGGCTGCGCTCGATGAATTGGCTCAGGCAAGCGAGCGCAAGCAATTCCTGGATGCGCAAAACGCCGATTTGACTGAGGCGATTACCACGCTGGAAAACGCCATCCACAAGATCGATATGGAAACGCGCGACCTGTTGAAAGATACCTTCGACAAGGTAAATCAGCAGTTTGGTGAACTGTTCCCGATTCTGTTTGGTGGTGGTACGGCCAAGTTGGTGATGACTGGCGAAGAGATTCTTGATTCTGGCGTGCAGGTGATGGCGCAGCCACCGGGCAAGAAGAACGCCACCATTCACTTATTGTCGGGTGGCGAAAAAGCGCTGACGGCAACGGCGTTGGTGTTCTCAATCTTCCAGCTGAATCCGGCACCTTTCTGTTTGCTGGATGAGGTGGATGCGCCGCTGGATGATGCCAACACCGAGCGTTTCTGCAATATGGTCAAGAAAATGTCTGCCAACACGCAGTTCTTGTTCATCTCGCACAACAAAATCTCGATGGAGATGGCGCAGCAGCTGATCGGGGTGACGATGCAGGAGCAGGGTGTCTCGCGCATTGTGGCGGTGGATATGGCGGCAGCATCCAACTTTGCATCACAGCAGCAGGCTGCTTGATCGGGCCGGTTGCTGTCTTGAGAGCGGATTGCCGCGCTGCTTGAATCGTTGTTCGGTCAACCCCGCAACGTATCAATCCATGCGCAACGCGGCGCGCGCCATTGCAGCACGTTTTTGGTAATACGCTTCATTCTCCTCAGCTTCACGGGCGCGGGCGTGCTCGACCGCTGCGCAGATCAGGTAGTGCTCTTCGGCGCGGCGGTAGTACCAGCGCCGGGCGCTACGTATCCAGAACCTTAATGACAGGGTGCTCAACAGGTTCAGCTTGAGTCCGGCGGCGTTTCGCATGAGTGATCCTCCACGGGCGGTGCCAACGGAGACTTATCGTAATGACAAAACTTTCTTGCCCATTGACTATTGTCAACTTTACTGTTTGACAATATTTGGTTGGCGGCTGAGCTTGATCATCCACGCCGCGATCTGGCTGGACCACACCGCATGGATTTGACGGAACCTCGCGGTCTACTCTCCGTTAAAATGTTTCTTTATTGGATAGTCTCGACAGAGAGCGCGCATGATTCAGCTGCAAGAGAGCCTGATTGGATTGGGTGTGGTGGTGGTTGCAGGCGTGATCGCCTACAACAAGTGGCAAGAATGGCGCGCGAAGAAGTCAGTCGAGCAAGCCTTCTCGACAGCGCAAGATGATGTGTTGATGGCCGATGGTCAGCCCGCGCAGCGTCAGGAGCCGGTGCTGACACCATTTGAAGGGCCTGACGTCGTCGTGGGCCATGCGCCTAACGTGACGGATGGTGTGTCTGATCATTCGTTCGGCCATGCCGGTGCTGACGCCAAGCATGCCGCAGATGCGTCCGCCAAGCGTCAGCCGGCCGCGCCAGCTACGACTTCTTCATCAACCACGCCGCTGCGTCGTTCACCGCTCGACCCCGCAATCGATTGCATGGTCCCCGTATTGTTGGAAGCGCCGCTGCGTGGCGAGCGTTTGGTACAAGCATTTCAGCATTTGCACTTGGTGGGTAGCAAGCCGGTCAGGGTGGCCGGTCTGCGTGATGACGGTGATTGGGAAGCGGTTGCAGTCGGTGGCATCTATACCCAGCTGCAAGTGGGTGTGCAACTCGCGACGCGCAGTGGCCCGCTGACTGAATTGGAGTTTTCCGAGTTAGCATCGCGGTTGGACCAAATGGCAGACGATTTAGGTGCCAGCCCTGATTTACCCGAAATGAGCGAAGTGGTGTCGCGGGCGCGCGAGGTACATCACCTGTTGCTGGAGTTTGATGCGCAGTTATCGATCAATGTGCGATCGAATGCCGCGCCGTGGTCGATGTCGACGCTCAAGCCAGCGCTGCAACGACAGGGAATGGAGTTGCGTCCGGATGGCAAATTGGTGATGCCAGATGGTGAGGGTGGTTTACTGTTTTCAGTGAACGCGAACACTAATCCTTCTGACGACAGCAGTAACAAGATCACGCTGCTGTTGCCGGTGGCGCTGGTCGCGCCGGACCGAGGCGGTTTCAAGGCAATGACGGCTTTCGCCAAGTCGCTGGCAACGCGCTTGTCGGGCACGGTGGTGGATGATGAAGGGCAGCCGCTACCCGATACATCGATTGCTGCGATTGCAGAGCAGGTGGCCGATTTTTACCGTGCCATGGCGCAAGCCGGCATACCCGCCGGTTCGCACTTGGCGCAACGCTTGTTCGCCTGAATTCACAGACGCTGTTGCTCACCGCCATGCGCGTTGAATCCGGACACGAGAGTGAGCACGCGAGTGAGCGTCAGCGCGTGGCCTGGCTGCGGGAGCAGTTGAATCGCCACGCACATGCCTACTATGTGCTCGATCAGCCGACCATTCCTGATGCAGAGTACGACACACTGTTTGCTGAATTGCAGCAGCTCGAATCCCAACACCCTGATTGGGTTACGCCTGATTCACCGACGCAGCGGGTGGGTGGTGCGCCGCTACCCGAGTTCACGCAGGTACAGCACGATGTGCCGATGCTGTCGATTAACAACGGGTTTGCTGATGAAGATATTCGCGCGTTTGATCGGCGAGTCAGTGAAGGCTTGGATGAGACCGATGTGGCGTATGCGTGTGAGTTGAAGTTTGATGGGCTGGCGATCAACCTGCGCTATGTCGATGGCTTGTTGGTGCAAGCGGCAACTCGAGGTGACGGCAGCACGGGTGAAGATGTCACTGCGAATATTCGCACCATACGCGCGATCCCGCTGCGACTTCGAACCGA
>JBJTXC010000019.1:0-9873 GCA_046082065.1 Burkholderiaceae bacterium | reverse complement strand
GTCCTCACCCTGCTGCGATACAGGAATATTGAAGGGTATATCGACACTCTCGATGAAATCTGCCGTGGCCACTGCTTGCTTTTTTTCTGTATCAATCCGATGCAGCCCCTGCAATAGCTCGGCTGGCAAAGCATGTCGCTGAAAATTTCTTGGTGTCGATATGGCACCAATATGCAGGTCAGTGCCCGTTCCATTCGTTAAAGAGGCCAATTTTCGTTGTATCCAATCAGACGCCTCACGACAACGCGCCGAAAACTGAGCGACCTTTTCTCGCAGCCAATCAGCAGCAGTTTTTTGGCCAACACTTCTTCCCGGCCCCGCATCAAATAGCTCGCTGGTTTCACTCGGGTCAGTGGCATTGGTCTGTGCCATTGATTGAGTTGTATGGTGGTCTTGCTTATCTCCGGCAGAAGTAGATGGCATCATGGCGAGTGACTCGTGCGATCAATGGGCTGGCATGCGATACCTTGCGTACCGCGACCGGATCAACGAGTTCTATCGCCAGTACCGCTTGATACATCACGAATACAGAAAGTAGGCTGGCCGTACTCGGCTTACAACACCCCTTCGCTACGAAGTGCCGCGATTTGCTCGGGGCCGTACCCGAGCGAAGCCAGTACCTCGTCGGTATGCTCGCCTAGCTCGGGCCCGATCCAGCGCGTACCGCCAGGTGTTTCAGAGAGCTTGGGGGTCACGGCCGGTAGCTTGACCGGCGTGCCGTCTTTGAACAGATGCTGCTCAAACATGCTGCGCGCCAAAAACTGCGGGTCGTGCAGCATATCGCGCACCGAGTAGATTTTGGATACCGGCACATCGGCGGCTTGCAACGTAGCCAATGCAGCATCGATGTGCTGAGTGCTGCACCAAGCCTGAATGGCCTCATCAATTTCTTCAGTGCGAGGCACACGCCCGGCATTGTTTACCAGTTGCGGATCATGAGCCATGTCATCACGACCAATCGCACTCATCAGTCGTTTGAAGATAGCGTCGCCATTACCGGCAATCACAATGTTTTCGCCCTCGGCTGTGGTGTAGGTGTTCGATGGCACGATACCCGGTAACGCACCGCCGGTACGCTCGCGCACCACGCCAGCATGGTCGTACTCGGGTACTAAAGATTCCATCATGTTGAACACGGCTTCATACAAGGCCACATCGACCATTTGACCCTGCCCGGCGTTACACGCTGCGCCGGCTTGGCCATTCCAACGCCCACCAGTGACATCACGATGACGAAGCGCCATCAATGCACCCATCGCACCGTGTAGTGAAGCGATTGAATCACCGATCGAAATACCGATACGCACCGGCGGGCGATCAGGATGTCCGGAGACATAGCGAATCCCGCCCATCGATTCGCCTATGGCGCCAAAGCCGGGCGCATCACGCATCGGCCCGGTTTGTCCGTAGCCGGATAGTCGCACCATGATCAGCGCAGGGTTAATCGCTTTGAGCTGCTCATAACCGAGACCCCATTTTTCGAGCACGCCCGGGCGGTAGTTTTCAATCACGATGTCAGCATCGAGCGCAAGACGACGCGCAATGTCCTGCGCGCGCTGGTCTTTCATGTTCAAAGTGACGCTTTTTTTATTGCGACTTTGTACCGACCACCACAATGAATTGCCATCTTTGAGTACACGCCACTGACGAATCGGATCGCCACCCTGTGGCGACTCGATCTTGATGACCTCGGCACCAAACTCGCCGAGCAAACGCGCACAAAACGGACCCGCGATCAAGGTGCCGAGTTCAAGCACCTTAATACCCGACAGTGGGCCGGTTGGTTTTTTATCTTCTTGCATCGCAAAGAAAGTTTTGAATCAGGTCGTGCGGCGATCCAACATGGCGCGTGCGATGGTGCCGGCATCGACATACTCGAGCTCACCGCCCACGGGCACACCACGCGCAAGCCGCGAGACTTTCAAGCCGCGCGATTTCAGCGTCTCGCTAATGTAGTGCGCTGTTGCTTCACCTTCATTGGTAAAGTTAGTTGCCAATACCACCTCGCTCACCACACCATCGGTCGCACGCGCGATGAGTCGATCGAGCTGCAAATCTTTCGGGCCAATGCCATCAAGTGGCGACAAGCGTCCCATCAGTACAAAGTACAAGCCCTTGTAAGTGAGGGTTTGCTCGATCATGAGTTGATCGGCAGGTGTTTCAACCACGCAAAGCAAGGTCGGGTCGCGACGGTCATCGAGGCAGGTATCGCACTGCTCATGCTCGGTAAAGGTGTGGCAGCGAGCACAATGCCTCAGTCGCTCGACCGCATGCGACATCGCGCGCGCGATTTGAACTGCGCCATCGCGATCGTGTTGCATCAAGTGATACGCCATGCGCTGCGCCGATTTCGGGCCCACACCAGGTAAACGGCGCAGTGCTTCGGTCAGCATCTCAAGGCTGGACGGTGTCTTCACGTCACTGTCAGTCGCCGCATCAGAACGGCAGCTTGAATCCCGGTGGCAGCGGCAGGCCGGCCGTCAGGCTGGCCATTTTTTCTTGCGAGGTGGCCTCGGCTTTGCGTACTGCGTCGTTGAATGCAGCAGCAACCAGGTCTTCCAGCATATCTTTATCTTCACCTAACAATGAAGGGTCGATGGTCACACGCTTGACATCGTTCTTGCATGTCATGACCACCTTGACCATACCGGCACCGGCCTGCCCTTCAACTTCGACGCTGGCCAATTGGTCTTGCATTTTCTTCATGTTGTCTTGCATGGCCTGTGCCTGCTTCATCAGGCCGGCCAGTTGGCCTTTCATCATCTCTCGCTCCAAAAATTAAAATTGGGTTGATCAAGCAAGCGCATCACGCACGCTGCTACAGCGGCCGCACCGAACCCGGCACGATAGTCGCGCCGAAGTCTCTGATGAGGGTCTGTACAAATGGGTCTTCCTGCAATGTCTGCTCGGCATGACGTAGTCGCTCGGCTTCATCGGCCACGTCAGCTGCATGCGCGGTCTGGGTGGTCGCGCCAATCTCGGTATCCAAGCGTACTTTCTTGCCAAGATGCTCGCTCAACGCTGCGGCGAGTTTGTCTTTACTACCCGCGGATAACAGGGTCTTAACCGGCACGCGCACACGAAGCGCTATCAGCTGACCATCATCCTCACAAGACAACAACTCACTCTGCATCGCGAGTTGTCGCGCCACACCGCGTAACTCAAGTTGTTTGACTAGCGCAGGCCAATCGATGGCATTTGCAGACAAAGCCTTGACTGCAGTGGGCAGTTTTTCCGTGTTGCCGCTACTGCTGCCATTCATACTGCCATTGCTGCCGTTAGCATTTGCAACTGACATGGCACCTTCGTCTGTATTCACTGTGTGTGTCGACGTGGCAGGTGTTGCGAGCTTGTTGCTTTGCGCAGCTTTCAGCGCGGCCATCGCGCGACTGGCAGGTTTTTGTACGCTGGTCGATGGTGCTGTTGCAGCGGCCGCTTGACCCCGACGACGCTGACGTCACTTGAGCACGTCCACCACCAGGTGCTGCTGTGGTGATACCGCCTCCATCCACCGGCGCAAACGCCAGCATACGCAGCAGCGTCATGGTAAAGCCCGAGTACTCATCCGGTGCCAACCCTAATTCATGCCGCCCATGCACCACAATTTGATAAAACAGTTGTACATCCTCAGGTGTAAACATCGGCGCCAGTCGCACGATATCGTCATGCTCGGGTAAATCATTCGGCACCGCGGCCGGCACGGCTTGCGCAATTGCGATGCGATTCAGCAGCGTGCCAAGGTCTTGCAATGCGCTACTCCAAGACAAACTGCGCGCCGCCATTTCATCTGCAATAGCCAGCAGCGCTTGGGCTTCACGTGCCGCCAGTGCATCGAGCATACGCACCAGATACGATTGATCGAGCGAACCTAGCATGCCCTGCACTGCATCCAGAGTGACCTGACCGGCAGCGTAGGCAATCGCCTGATCAGTCAGCGACAACGCATCACGCATCGAACCTTGCGCGCCTTGGGCCAGCAAACGCAAGGCAGGTACTTCAAAGTTGATCTGCTCTTGCCCGAGAATATTTTCCAGGTGACTCACAATCTGCCCCGGCGGCATTTGCTTCAGATTGAACTGCATACAGCGCGACAGCACGGTGACCGGTATTTTTTGTGGGTCAGTCGTCGCGAGGATGAACTTGATATGCGACGGCGGCTCTTCCAGGGTCTTGAGCATCGCGTTAAACGCATGATTACTCAGCATATGTACTTCGTCGATCATGTAGACCTTGAACCGCGCATTTGACGGCGCATACACCGCTTGCTCGAGCAGTTGTGCCATCTCATCAACGCCGCGATTCGACGCCGCATCCATTTCGATGTAATCAACGAAGCGACCTGCATCGATGGCAACGCAGGCTTCGCATGCGCCGCACGGCTGCGCTGTGATGTCGCCATTACCATCAGCACCCTGACAATTCAGCGCTTTGGCGAGTATGCGCGATAGCGTCGTTTTACCAACGCCACGAGTACCCGTAAACAGATACGCATGATGCAAGCGCTTGTACTCGAGCGCATGGGTGAGCGCGCGGACGACGTGCTCTTGTCCGACCAAGCTCTCGAAGTTTTTGGGGCGATATTTGCGGGCAAGTACCTGGTAGGACATGTCCGTTGCGATTCCGTGGGGATTAACGGTGTGGAAGGCCAGATTTTACCCGACCTCACCCGCGCTTCCCGCGGGACATACCGATACGATTTCAGAGAAGATGAAGGAAAGAGGCGAGCCTTGTCTGCGGCACTTGCGGTAAGTAGCTATGGCTGCTTCGTTCCCGACCTGACCAGGTTGACCACGCCACAATGCGCAGGGGCCCGCCGCTCGGCAGTCTAACTCAAAACCCTAGCGACTCCCACAGCGCATCTACGCGTTGTTTCACATCATCATCCATGGTGATGGTCTTACCCCACTCACGCGTGGTCTCGCCTGGCCATTTATTCGTCGCATCGATACCCATTTTGCTGCCGAGGCCGCTGACTGGTGAAGCAAAGTCGAGATAATCAATCGGGGTGTTATCCACCAGCGTGGTGTCACGTTTCGGATCAACCCGGGTCGTGATTGCCCAGATCACTTCTTTCCAATCACGAATATCTACATCTTCATCCACTACCACAATGAATTTTGTGTACATGAACTGACGCAAAAAGCTCCAGACACCAAACATCACACGCTTGGCATGGCCGGGGTAAGACTTCTTTATTTGCACCACTGCCATGCGATAGCTGCAACCCTCGGGTGGTAAATTGAAATCCGTAATCTCAGTAAATTGTTTTTGCAAGAGCGGCACAAACACTTCGTTCAGCGCGACACCGAGAATGGCGGGCTCGTCGGGCGGCTTGCCGGTGTAAGTCGAGTGATAGATCGGATCGCGACGCATCGTGATGCGATCGACCGTGAATACCGGAAACCAATCCTGTTCGTTGTAATAACCCGTGTGGTCGCCAAATGGCCCCTCCAGCGCATGCGCATAGCCGGTGGGGTGCGTGGCATCCGGATAGATATGGCCCTCAAGCACAATCTCCGCAGACGCAGGCACACGTAGCTCGCTACCGATCGCTTTCACCAGCTCTGTACGACTGCCACGCAGCAACCCGGCAAACTGATACTCCGACAAACTATCCGGCACCGGGGTCACCGCACCCAGGATGGTGGCGGGGTCGGCCCCCAAGGCGACCGCAATCGGGTAGGGCTTGCCGGGATGAGTCAGACCATGCTCACGAAAATCCAACGCGCCACCGCGATGCGCCAGCCAGCGCATGATCAGCTGATTGGGGCCGAGCACTTGCTGTCTATATATACCGAGGTTTTGGCGCTTCTTGTGCGGGCCCTTGGTGATCACCAAACCCCAAGTAATCAGCGGCGCGATATCCCCCGGCCAGCAGTGCTGTATCGGAAGTCGCGACAAATCGACGTCTGCGCCCTCCCACACAATCTCCTGACAAGGCGCGGCGCGCAGCTCTTTCGGTGCCATATCCCACACCGACTTCACCAGCGAGCCCAGCCCCATCACATCGCGCAAGCCCTTGGGTGGCTCAGGCTCTTTCAATGCCGATAGCAAATGGCCAATACGACGAAGCTCACTCACCTCATTGGCACCCATGCCCATGGCCACGCGTTTGGGCGTCCCAAATAAATTACCAAGTACCGGTATGCGATGACCGGTCGGATTTTTAAACAACAATGCCGGCCCACCCGCTTTTAATGTGCGATCGCACAACTCGGTCATCTCAAGGATCGGGGACACCGGCAGTGATACTTCCAACAACTCGCCAGATTGTTTCAGTTTGGCAATAAAGTCCCGCAAATCGGAATATTTCATGAATTGTTGATATTTTTGGAATAGGGAGCGAGCTACCCCAACAGGCAAGGCAACTCGCTGATTTTACTGGATATTGTTACAGCGAAACTGAATTTTCATAACAAATGGTTATATTCATTGAGGTTTCCAGTATTGACTCGATATAAACACCTGCCTACAATCCGCGAAAATTTTGGAGGGCGGCACCGGGGACTTCCCGATCGGCCGGTAGCGATACCGAACAACCGCCAGATGTCAACTCGAGGATGGACCCGCAGGCAATTGTAGAGATTGTTCAGCGACCGGGTCAGTCTTTCATCCTCGAAAAAAGATTGCCGAGTCAGCTCGCCGACAGTGTGAGCGACAAGTAAGGCAGCACCGGCGTTTGTGGGGAGACTCGATGCACTGCAACATGGGTGCACGGGAAACAAACGAGTTTTTGTTTCGCGGTGAATTGAAGCACGAAGCACGCTTGCAATTGGCCTCAGTTCAGAGTGCCTGGCAAAACTGTGGTGTGGACTTGTCATGCTGCTAATGAGGAGAGCGCATGGCCGGGATGAAGCACTTGTGTTTTGCCAGGCATTTTGAGGGCCGCGATATTCAGGAGGTTTGATGAATCATCGACGCATATTGGCAGCGTTGGTCGGTGCGGGAAATAACTCCCCACTCGTTCGACATAGCATCAGCAGCACCGAAGGCATGCTCGAAAAATGTCGAGTGGCTTTTGCAGCCGCAAGGCACACACTGGCGCTGATTGGCGTCGCCGCCCTCGCGGCATTGGCCTTGGTGTTCTTCCGTCCATCGTTACTCGACGACATAAAAGCACTGTCGCCGTTCGCGCCCACATCAGCCGAGCAAATGGCGGCAGATGAAGTCGCGTTCGCGCAGCTGCTCGAACTACCCCAGCCCAGGTACGCTTCGGTAGCGGGCATGCAGCAAAGCCTGAGCATCGAGCAGGAACGAGTCAATATTTGGCTGTCCAAGCGCTACCGTATTGCAGGCACGGCCAGCAAGCTGCTAGTCAGCGCGGCGTATGAAGCGGGCGAAAACGTCAAACTTGATCCGCTGCTGGTGTTGGCGGTGATGGCGATTGAATCCCGTTTCAATCCATTCGCCGAAAGCGCGATGGGTGCGCAGGGTCTGATGCAGGTGATGTCGCGCTTGCACCGCGAGAAATTCGACGACCATGGCGGCCCGACGGCTGCATTGAACCCGGTGGCAAATATTCAGGTGGGTGCACGTATCCTGAAAGACATGATCCGTGTCTCAGGATCGGTGCAAGGTGGACTGAAGCTGTACGTGGGTGCCGGCAACATGGAAACCGACGGCGGCTACGCAGCCAAGGTCTTGGCTGAATACACCCGCCTGCAACAAGTAGCAGCAGGTAAGCGAGTGCCCGCCTTCACGCCACCACAAGTGGTTGAGCCGGCCCGTGAGGCGGACGCCGCGCCTGTTGCGTCGCACGCCGAGCAAGAGCAGCCGGTCTGATTGGCGGGCTGCTCGATTTTTTTCAGGCGCGGCCGAGGTAATTGGCCAATCGATGCACTGCCTCTTCCAACTTCGCCATTGAGGTGGCGTAAGACACCCGAACGAATCGGCGTGCACCCACCTCACCAAAATCCACGCCCGGCGTAAGCGCCACGCCCGTCTGCTCAAGCACATCGCGACAAAACGCAGTGGCATCGTCGGTCACCCGGCTGCAATCGGCGTACACATAAAAAGCGCCATCCGGCGGCACCGGCACCTCGAACCCCAGACCCTGCAGTGCAGGCACGAGATAGTCACGACGTTGCCGCATTTCTTGCCGTCGTTGCTCGGCAATCGCCAGCGCCTCGGGTGTAAAGCAAGCCAATGCAGCATGCTGAGCCATGCTCGATGGGCAAATATAAAAATTCTGAGCCAGCTTCTCGATCTCGGGCAACAAGTCTGGTGGTACAACCAACCAGCCCAGTCGCCAGCCAGTCAGATTGAAGTACTTCGAGAAGCTATTGATCACCACCATGTCCTCGCCTAACTCAAGCGCAGTGCTGGGCGGGTGATCGTATGTCAGGCCCTGATAAATCTCGTCTACCACGCTGAAGCCGCCACGCTGACGCACCGCCGCTACCGTTTGCGCAAGCTGATCGCGAGTGATCGTCGTACCCGTCGGGTTCGAGGGCGAGGCGAGCAAGACGCCGCGTGTTTGCTCGCGCCAGTTGGCCGACACCATCGCGGCCGACAGTTGGAAGCGATCCTCTGGCCCACTCGGAATCAACACCGGGCGACCATTGAACGCACTGATGAAGTGGCGATTACACGGATAACTCGGATCCGGCATCAGCACCTCAGCGTCACGCTCGACCAATGCTGCGCACGCCAGCAACAGCGCGCCGGATGCGCCTGCAGTAATCACAATGCGCGTAGCCGGCACATCAACGCCAAACACCTCGTAATAATGGCGAGCGATCGCTTCACGCAGTGCTTGCAAGCCCAAGGCAGCGGTGTAACGCTGCGCCGCACCGCTCTGCAAAGCTTGTTGTGCAGCAGCGAGTACGGCAGGCGCAGGCGAAAAATCAGGCTCGCCTATGCACATGTAGATCACCGAGCGACCAGCCTGCTCCATCTCGCCGGCGCGCTTGATCATCTCCATGACATGGAAGGGTTCGATCTGCTGCAGCCGTTGTGCGAGCGCGAAATTCATCTTGCGCAGTGCCGACTAGCGTGCCGCACCAACTTCGGTGGCGCGTAATTTGGACGCCAACTTATCGAGCACACCATTGACGTACTTGTGACCATCGATACCGCCAAATGACTTGGCCAGCTCGACCGCTTCATTGATCACAACCTTGTAGGGGATTTCAATATGCTGCTTCAACTCGTAGGCACCAATCAGCAGCGCTGCGTGTTCGATCGGTGAGAGCTGGTCAATCGCTCGATCAATATAGGGAATGATCTCTGCACGCAAATTAGCCGCATCGCGAATCGCACCGTGCAGCAACACATCAAAGTGAGTGCGGTCGGCCTTGTCAAAGCCATGCGCGTTACGGATGTAGGCGTCGATCACACCGGCATCTTCATTGCTCATCAGCCATTGATACAGGCCTTGCAGTGCGAACTCGCGCGCCCGGTGGCGCGGCGTGCGGTTCTTGTTGGGGTTGGCGTGCCGAGAAGGTGTGCTGCTCATCGAGGGGCTCAGTCGTCGTCTGCCTCGTCGGCAAGCTCATCCATGGCGGCGACTAAATTTGCCATCTCTACCGCGACACGCGCAGCGTCTGCGCCCTTGCCTGCCATACGCGCCTCAGCCTGCTCGTCATTCTCGGTTGTCAGCACCGCATTGGCGATGGGTATGCCATGGTCCAAGCTGATGCGGCGTATCCCGGCACCCGACTCGTTGGCTACTAATTCGAAGTGATAGGTCTCACCACGAATTACGGCGCCTAGTGCAATCAGTGCATCAAACTGACCAGACTCGGCCATCTTCTGCAACGCGAGCGGAATCTCGAGTGCACCCGGCACCGTGACCACCAGCACATCCTGATCATCCACGCCCAGATATTTCAACTCACCCAGGCAAGCAGAAGCCAGCCCGTGGCAGATATC
>JBJTXC010000018.1:0-9650 GCA_046082065.1 Burkholderiaceae bacterium | reverse complement strand
GGTTTTCCGGTAGTCCCTGGACGCTGGCCTGTTACATGGTCGAAGGTGGCGGTTCCGATGATTTCCGGCTGGTCAAAACGATGCTGTATGACCGCCCTGACCTGATGCACCATATTTTGTCGGTCAACGCTGCGGCCGTCGCCGCTTACCTGAATGCCCAGATCGAGGCGGGCGCGCAGGCCGTGATGGTGTTCGATACCTGGGGCGGTGCGCTGGCAGATGGGGTGTACCAGAAATTTTCGCTCCACTACATGCGTGAGGTGGTGAAGCAATTGAAGCGTGAGCATGATGGGGTGCGTATACCTAGCATCGTGTTCACCAAAGGTGGCGGGTTGTGGCTGGAGGAAATTGCGAGTTGCGGCGCTGACGCGGTTGGGTTGGACTGGACAGTCAATCTCGGCGCGGCGCGTGAGTTGGTTGGCCACAAGGTAGCGCTGCAAGGCAACCTAGACCCGAACGTCTTGTTTGCCAAGCCAGACCAAATTCGAACCGAGGTTGAGCGCTTGCTGAACAGCTTTGGCCAGCCGGCACCGGGCGCCGGCCATGTATTCAACCTCGGCCACGGCATCTCGCAGTTCACGCCACCCGAGTCGGTGACGGTGTTAGTTGACGCGGTGCATCAGATCAGCCGCGCGTTACGGGTCTGAACTGCAAAGTAATTCATCCCTCGCATGTCGGTCACGAACTATCGGCACTTTGGTAACCGCGTACTTATGCACAGACATGGCCAGAGAACGATCAATCAAGCACTTGCGGCGAATTTTAAACACCGTCGGCAATTGATCAACATAAGTGCCTGATTTTCAATGGCGCCGCTTGGAATTTCTGTTGCAAGTCGCGCGTCGTTCGAGTTTCTCTCGCGTCAATTTTTTCGCTTCGCACCATGCTTGTCCACAAAGATATCCACAATTTGTGCCGAGCTTGGTCCGTCCGACGCGCTCGTATGTCGACGGTTTTCGCATGATGTTGACATCCGCGCTGTCAATCCAGAGTTGACACCTCGCCGCCCGGCCCGAGCGCGCTCGCGAAACCGGCCCATCAGGCCAGCGTTTGGCAACTTTTTTGGTGCATGCGCCGCGTTTATTCACAAATTCGCCGCATGTCAAGATACTCAAAAAAATTCTTCAAATTTTTTTCTTAGGCGCGAGCATTCGGCTAACTCATTGATTTAATTAAAGGGGCTAGACTGCGTTCTTGTTGAGCAATGTGTGGCGAGGCGCATGAATTCTGGCTTTTGGCGTGTCAAGCGCCAGTTGCGCACAAAGTTATCCACATCAATTGTGGATAGTCAAAAAAAATGCTTTACGCATCGATCATTTAAAAAAACTTTTGAGAATTCACATTAAAACCGTCGCCCAACTTGCAAATTCAATCGCACTTTCGTTCAGCGCGGGCTCGCGCGGCCAAAGTGTCTTGCAGTGCACGATGACGGCAGAGCAAGCGCCAACATTGCACCGGACGCCGGCGTTTCTTCGCAGGCAAGTGGCCGCATGAGTCAGGTGGTTTTATCCGTGGTGCTGGATGCGCCGCTGGATACCGCGTTCGACTACCTTTGGGTCGAGCGCGCCGAGCAGCCAGAACGGCCTCAGGTCGGGCAGCTGGTGCTGGTCCCATTCGGTCGTCGCAAAGTGGTCGGGCTGATTATCGACATCAAGCACAGCAGCGAGCTGCCGCCCGACAAACTGCGTGAATTGATTGAAATCCGAACCCCGCTCCCCGTACTGAGCCAAGCCTGGATTGCGCTGTGTCAGTTCGCGGCCGAGTATTACCAGCGTCCGCTGGGCGAAGTTGCGCTACCGAGCCTGCCCAAAAGTCTGCGCGGCGAGAGCGCGGCGGTACTCGAACGCGCCTTGAAAAAGCTCGGCGCGCAAGCACCGACGGCAGTTACAGCCGGCCACGTGGACCGCCCACAGTTGAATGACGAGCAGCAAAGCGCAGTCAACGCCATCGTCCAGGGCGAGGGCTACCAAGCGCATTTACTGTTCGGTGTGACGGGCAGCGGCAAAACCGAGGTGTATCTACAAGCAGCCGAACACTTGCTGCAGCGTGCTCGCGATGCGGGTCAGCCAGCCCAGGTGTTGATGCTGGTCCCGGAAATCAACCTGACGCCGCAGCTCGAAGGTAGCGTGCGCGCACGATTTCCCGCGCTCCACGTGGTGAGTCTGCATAGTCAACTGGCCGAGGGCGAGCGTTTGCGCCATTGGCTCTCTGCGCACTTGGGTCATGCAGACATCGTGCTTGGCACGCGATTGGCGGTGCTTTGTTCCATGCCGCACCTGAAAATGATCATCATCGATGAAGAGCACGACGCGTCCTACAAGCAGCAAGAGGGTCTGCGTTACTCAGCGCGAGACCTTGCGGTGTGGCGCGCGCATCAACTGCAAATACCGATCGTGCTTGGCTCGGCCACGCCATCGGCCGAGAGCTGGCTACATGGATCGACTACCCGGTATCAACAGCTCACACTCAAGCAACGCGCAGCCAGCAATGCGCAGCTACCGCAGGTGCGATTGATTGATACCGAGGTTAACAAGCCTGTCGACGGATTTTCGCAGCCGTTGCTGAACGCATTGCGCGAGCGACTGGCGCGTGGCGAGCAATCGCTTTTATTTTTAAACCGCCGTGGTTACGCACCCGTCATGCACTGTGAAGCGTGCGGATGGATTAGTCACTGTCGACGCTGCACCGCATTCATGGTGCTACACAAGCCGGAAAGGCGATTGCGCTGTCATCACTGCAGTCTGGAGCTGCGCATTCCTTCTGCCTGTCCTACTTGCGGTAACGTGGATGTGCAGCCTTTGGGTCGAGGTACACAGCGGGTCGAGGAGTACTTGCAGCAGGCATTTCCATCCGCTCGCGTGTTGCGTATCGATGCTGACTCTACGCGGCGTAAAGGCAGCGCGCAGGCAGCATTCGATGCAGCACATCGCGGCGATGTCGATATCTTGTTAGGTACGCAAATGGTCGCGAAAGGACATGATTTTCAGCGGCTGACGCTGGTTGGTGTGATCAACCCTGACACTGCATTGTTTTCGCAGGATTACCGCGCTGGCGAGCGCTTGTTCGCACAACTGATGCAGGTCGCGGGTCGTGCGGGGCGTGCAGCGATCAGCGACGGTGATCAAGCCAAGGCCGAAGTGCTGATACAAACGCGTTATCCGTCGCATCCCTTGTATCAGGCGCTGGTGGCGCATGACTATCCGCGCTTTGCCAACGCCATGCTGGCGGAGCGTCGTGCCGCGCATTTACCACCCTATGCATTTCAGGCGCTGCTGCGTGCCGAAGCGAAAAGTCTCAGCAACGCACTGGAATTCTTGGCGCAGGCGCGCGAGCTGATGACACATCCCGGCGTGACCATCAACGATCCGGTACCAATGACAATTACCCGCGTCGCCGGCGTCGAGCGAGCACAGCTACTGCTTGAGTCATCATCACGCACACAACTTCAGACTTTTTTGAAGCCATGGATGCAGGCACTGCGCGCACTAAAAACTCGGGTCAGCTGGACACTCGAGGTTGACCCGATCGATATTTAAACCGATCATCGTGTCACTAGCGCTGCTTAGTGAATCGCTGATGCAACCACAAACGCGAACTTTTCGCAAAGATGCGCCGTGCAGCTGCACGGCTTATTGCAGTGGTGTGTCGAGCCGGCCTTGCTGTGCGAGTTCTCGTATCACGCGTACGGTGTCGATATCGGCTTCTTTGTAGGCTTCACGACGAAACTCGTTGTAGAAAGATTCTTCGTCGGTTTCCTGAGTCGTGCTGTGATCGTCGTACTCGAATCGAACGAACAGCGCGCCCGGCTGCGGCTCTTCTATCGTCATGGTCAGATCAGATGCGGGGATAGCCGCTTGTTGCGGGACGTGATAATGCACCAGCTGCTGCGGCGTAAATCTGACCTGATCATGAATCATCAGTGTGCCAAAGCGGAGTGTGCGGGAGAGCTCTGCGGGTGATCGTGACGTAATCTCGCAAGCGTCAAGGCCCAGCACAAACAAAGTCGGCTTTTCTGCACGTAGCACCAAGCCGTGCCATAGCTGTTCGCGTGAGATCATCATCACCAGCGGGTTATCCAGCATATTGATTTCAACAAGATGCGTGAATTTCATGGCAGCTGCAGCGCATTGAGTTCATTTGACTTTACCACGCGCGACTCAGGCGCATGCAGCCGAGATATCCAGCAGAATTCGATACAATGTCGCGCCGCATCTTCACAGCGTCAGCCACCCCTTAACGTCTTCCGCCGTTTAATGCCTTCTGCTTTCACATGACTTCTGCGCTGAATTCGCAACAGCATGCCGCCGTATTGCATGTAGACGGCCCTTGTCTGGTGCTGGCAGGCGCTGGATCTGGCAAGACGCGCGTCATCACCGCCAAGATTGCTCATTTAATCGAGCACGGAAATTACGAGCCGAAAAATATCGCGGCGCTGACATTCACCAATAAGGCAGCACTGGAGATGCGCGAACGTGTTGCCAAGCTTTTGCGCGACCCGGCACAAGCCAAGCAGCTCACCGTGTCTACTTTTCATTCGCTTGGTGTACAAATTTTGCGGCGAGAAGCGCCATCGCTTGGATTGAAAGAGCGCTTCTCAATTATGGATAGCGATGATTGCTTCGCCATTGTTCAAGACTTAGCAGTAAGCACCGACAAAGCCGTGATTCGACGCTTGCAGCATCAGATCTCTTTATGGAAAAACGCATTACTCTCACCGGATCAGGCACTCAACCAGGCGCAAGACGAACAACAAGCGCAAGCCGCGCGGGTGTATCGCAACTACATTGCGACGCTCGCCAGTTACCAGTCGGTTGATTTCGATGACCTCATACGCTTACCCGTCGAACTGTTTCGTACGGATGAGGGCGCGTGCGACCGCTGGCAGCGACGACTACGCTATCTGTTGATTGATGAGTACCAAGACACCAACACCTGCCAGTATGAATTGATCAAGCTGCTGGTCACTGGCTTGGGTAAGAAGCCAATGTTCACGGCGGTCGGTGACGATGATCAGGCGATCTATGCATGGCGCGGTGCGACGATTGAAAATCTGAATAATCTGCAGCAGGATTTTCCCGATCTGGCGCTGATCAAGCTAGAGCAAAACTACCGCTCGAGTAACCGGATTTTGCAGGCAGCGAATGCAGTAATTGGGCACAACCCTAAAGTTTTTGATAAATCACTTTGGTCGGAACACGGCATGGGCGACCCAATTCAAGTGATCGCCATGGCCGATGATGAGGCCGAGGCGGATCAGGTGGCCGTGCTGCCGTCGGCGCACAAATTCGAGCGACGCGCTCGCTTTTCCGATTACGCGATTCTGTATCGGGGTAATCATCAGTCACGCGCACTGGAAAAAGCATTACGACGTGAGCGTATCCCGTATGTCATGTCGGGCGGGCAAAGCTTTTTCGATCGTGCTGAAATCAAAGATATTGTTGCCTACCTGCGCTTGATTGCTAACGGCGACGATGACCCGGCATTCATTCGGGCAGTGACCACGCCGCGCCGGGGCGTGGGGCAAGCCACCTTGGAAGTGTTGGGCGAGTTTTCGCGTCAGTGGAATTGCTCATTATTCGAAGCAGTCTATAAAGGCGGTGTTGAAGCACGCTTCAATGAGCGGCAGTTGGGTCCGTTGCGTGGGTTTTGCGATTTCATTCATCAGCTGGAGGCGCGCGCCTCTCGCGCGGATCAAGTCAGTGGTGGTGATCACGCCGGAGCGGTGCTCGATGACATGATGAAAGAAATCGACTACGAGCAGTATCTGTACAACACCTTCGACGACAAACAAGCGCAAGAAAAATGGCAAAACGTGCTCGACTTCGTCGGCTGGTTGAAAGACAAAGGCCGTGGCGCAACGCAGAGTGCAACCGAAGAAAAATCACTCCTGGAGCTGACGCAAATGGTGGCGCTGATGAGCATGCTGGAAGGCCGCGATGAATCGCCGGATGCCGTGCGCTTGTCTACGCTACACGCCGCCAAAGGCCTGAAGTTTGGTCATGTGTTCATGGTCGGCGTAGAAGAAGGCATCCTGCCGCACAAAGGCGATCCGGATGCGCCCGCCGAGAGTTTTGCTCAGCGTATCGAGGAAGAGCGCCGTCTGATGTATGTGGGCATCACTCGCGCACAACGCAGCCTGACGGTGACTTGGTGCAAACAACGCAAACGTGTGCGTGACAATGTGCCGTGTGAGCCGTCGCGATTTATTGAAGAAATGCGGCTTGCAGAAGGCAATGTACCGCTGCCGGAAGAGGCGCCGATTACGCCGCAAGACAGGTTGGCGAATTTGAAAGCGTTGCTGCAAACGCCAAAAGCCGCGTGATGACGCAACAACGTAGTCAGGCCGGCTTCCGCAACCCGCATGCGCTGCCGATCAAGCAGTGCGTGACGTGTGGCCGTCCATTCACCTGGCGCAAAAAATGGGCAAAAGATTGGGCGCAGGTGAAGTATTGCTCCGAGGGCTGTCGCAAGAAACAAGGGGGTAATTAAGTGTCAGCCAAACTATGGGTTTTCTCCGCTCCTGAAAACAATGATGCCCACACAAGGTGGGCATCAAAAAAATTGGCGGAGCGGACGGGGCTCGAACCCGCGACCCCCGGCGTGACAGGCCGGTATTCTAACCAACTGAACTACCGCTCCAATCGTGCGCCTGAGGCGCGCGAAAGGGGCGAATTGTACCCAACCGACCGTTCAGTGTCGAGCAACGCAGCCTTTCGAGTATTTGCCACCTATTGTTTCTTTCTGATGCCGGGATGGTCATGAGCTGGTCTTGGTTGATCACGAATGCAGTCGCGGCATTTCTGTTGCCGCCATTGTCGCTGCTCATGCTTGCATTACTCGGTGCGTGGTTGGCGTCTCGTAGGCGGGTCGCGGGCCGGGCGCTGATCGGGATCGCCGCCTTTCTTTTGCTTGCACTCTCCACCCAAGCCGGCTCGCGCTTGCTTGTAGCGTCACTCGAAAACACCTCGTTGCCATTGGCCGATCCGCTGCAAAGCGGTGCTGAGGCGATTGTGGTGCTCGGCGGGGGCAGGCTATATAACGCGCCTGAAGATGCCGGGCGCGACCAGCCGTCGAGTGCCACGCTGATCAGATTGCGTCACGGGGCAAGGCTGCATCGACTGACCGGTTTGTCGGTACTCGTGAGCGGTGGCGCGCCCGATACGACGGGCGAAAGCGAGGCCGCATTGATGGCGCGCGTGATGCGTGATGATTTCGGCGTACCGGTCCGATGGCTGGAGCAGACATCGGACAACACCGCAGAAAATGCCAGGCATGCTGCGCAACAATTGTCGCAAGCGGGTATCCAACGAATTTTGTTGGTGACCGATGCGATCCATATGCCTCGTGCCAAGCGTGCATTTGCCTCAGCGGGATTTGATGTTGTAGTGGCGCCAACGCGTTTTCTCGGCCGACGACCGATGGATATCGCCAGCTTGATTCCCAAAGCGTCCGAGCTGGAAAACAGCAGCTACGCAATCCATGAATGGATAGGCATGATCTGGTACCGGATTCGCTACGGTTTTGCTTGAGTAGCAGACAAGGTTTTTGTTTGGACGCCGACATCGCAGGCGTATGATCTTCAGCTCGTTTCTTTCAAGGAGAGTTCGAATGTCCGAGTCAACCATCACCACTGCACGCAATGATCTCAAAGCCTTGGTTCGCGACGCACAGGCGTTGTTTGACGAAGCGACCGCTGCCGGCGGCGCCAAGGCAGAAGAGCTGCGTTCCAAGGGCATGAAAATGCTCGACCATACCATCACCCGCGCGCATGATTTGCAGGAAGCTGCGGTACGCAAGGGACGCAAGATTGCGCACGACACCGATGAATACGTTCACGAGCATCCATGGCAAGCCATTGGCATAGCGGCTGGTGTGGGTCTGTTGGTGGGCATGCTGATCGCCCGGCGCTAAACCATGAACGCTTCGGCCGTGCCGCCTGGTGGCGGCCTCGCATCCACAGCAGGCGCTGCGATGACTAGCGTGCTGAAGCTGATCGGGGTGCGACTCTCGATGGCAGTGTTGGAGTTGGGCGCTGCACGCAACGCGATGTTCCGTGTGCTGTTGTTGGCCGCGCTGGCGGTGCTTGCAGCCGCCTTTGCGCTGCTGAGCGTGTCGGCAATGATTGTTGCGCTCGCGTGGGATGCGCTCGGCTGGCGCATCTTGCTCTTGCTGTGCCTTGCTTATCTTGTGCTGGCAGTCGCCATGCTTTTAAAAGCACGCAACATTATTTTGAGTGGGCAAATCGGATTACCGATGACGCTCGCCGAGTTGCAAAAAGACCGAGAAGCGTTGGCCGATGCGCAAACCGAAACCGAGCAAAACCCATGAACAGTGCGGAACGTGATGCGCGCCTGAAATTGCTCCTGCTCCAGGGCGCCTTGTATCGGCTGGAAATTATTCAAGCACGATCAACCCTGAAAGATGCTGCCAAGCCACGCGCCATGCTTGGAGAGACATTTAAGCTGCTCAAGTTTTTGTTGGCTCACAAGCGGATGTCGCTGATTGCGACTGCTGTGCCGTGGGTGTTTGGCCGCAGTCGCATTAGCCGACTACTGCGACGCGGTGTGTTGACGCTGGGTGCCGCTGGTTTGGCTTGGGTATTTTTGCGGCGTCGCTCGCAGCCATGAATTCAATCCGCTGAAACTTCAGCGTCAAATCCCAACAGCGATATCCATTGCGGCAGTGGATGGCCAAGAGTCAGCTTCATGCGAAGCCGTCTCCTGGGCGACGGCGCAGTAACATTTTTACTTGGCTGCAGGCTCTTTGAATTTTGCGCCAGACGCATTGGCCATGTAAACCACAGCACGAGCGACTTCGACATCATCAAGGCTGGCGTTGCCGCCCTTGGCCGGCATGCCACGGATGCCTTTGACGGCGTGTGATACCAGCGTGTCATAGCCTTGGGCAATGCGCGCGCCCCAAGCACCGCCATCACCCTTCTTCGGTGCCCCAGCAACGCCGGCGCCGTGGCAGGCTGCGCAGGCAGCGTTGTAGACCTGCTCACCCGTCTTCAGCGCGACTGAGCCGGCCGCTGCTGCAGGTGCGGTGCCACCTTCAGGCGCCTCGGGCATGGTGAAACTCACGTCAGCCACCGGCCGGATGCGCTCGGCGATCGCCTCGGGCGACTGGGAAGCTTCATCAGCGCCCAGCTTCGAGGTATTCCCGACAAAATTCACCAGTAGCAGGATGGTCGCAATCGGTACGACGAATGCTGCGACGATGACTGCGATGAGCTGGTTTGGGGTTTTGATCGGCGATTCACTGTGAGCGTCACTCATGATTTCCTCGTGGGGTGATGGCGTAGCGCCAGCCTAAGCTGCAAAGCGCGAAATTATAGACGAAGAGGCCGCTTCGATTCTTTCCGACAAGTGCTTTCATGGACTGCCTGATTGAAAACCGGTATCCTTCCCCGCCTCGTTCAGATGCGGCTGTAGCTCAGTGGATAGAGTATTGGCCTCCGAAGCCAAGGGTCGTGGGTTCGATCCCCGCCAGCCGCGCCAACACAACCCGGTGTGTTAGCGAGACATCGTTTACACATCATTCCGGAGACATCGTTAACACCCTGGGACCGAAGGGGTTATCGATGGGCTCCACTCTACATGAATCCAAGTCGAAGTAGCCCAAGTCGTAGTTCATGAAACTGACGAGCC
>JBJTXC010000017.1:0-13571 GCA_046082065.1 Burkholderiaceae bacterium | reverse complement strand
CCCTTCTTCGCAGTACACCCTTCCTAGTTGATACCTGGTCGATTATTTCGCCGGCTCTGGCGTGGCAGGCGCAGGCGCGACTATGGGCAAGGTATCGGCTGAGGTTTCATTTGATGTTGCTGCCGGTGCTGTTGCTGCTGGCGCTGGTTCGGCCGCAATTACGGGCGCTGGTTCGGTAGGCGGCGCAGCGAGTGGCGCAGATACAGCCGTAGCAGCAGCATCTGCAGAGCTAGCGGCATCGGTGGCCGCTTCCGGCGCGGCAGCTGCAGCCGCGGCTGTATCGTCAGCGGCGGCATCCTTCGCCGGCTCTTCTTTGCGGGGTGTAGGCGGCTTGGGATCACGTTGCGACAAGGCCATCATCATGGTGGCCAGCAGCGCCAGTACAGACAGCATGATGATCACGGATATCGGAATAGCGACGATCAACGCGAGGTAGGCGAACATCGCAATGATCACCAAAGGCAGCAACGCCAATTCGGCCACAAATACAAACGGCGTGACAAACGCCGACATCAGCAGAATCAGGCTGACCCACTCGGTGGTGAATTCTCTGCTCTCGATACCGTGCACGCCGTAGAACAGAAACAGCAAACCGATTGGAAAACGCACCCACCAATGACCCCAAAAGCGTCGGCTAGCCCGGCGCGCGTCACTCCAGTAGCGGTATTTTTCTTCCAGCGCCTCGGGCGTCCATTCCCAGCGCTTAGATCGAACCAGATCCACACCCGACGACAGCGCCCAGAACAACACCCCATAAAACCAGATCACCGAGGGCAGCAACCAACCGCGATCGCCCCAACCGTTGCTGAATGCGTATTGCACTTGAATCAGCATCGGCGTGCCGAGGGTCACGATTGATGGAATCGCCGCCGAGTGCACGCGTTCCTGCATGCTGACAGGCACCCAGTCTCCATTCACGCCTGGTTCTTTTTTCATTGCGACGGTGGGTTTCCGAAAAAGCGTTTACGAATTTCAGCGACGGCAATCGCCAAGATAACCGCCAGTACGATCAGCACGCCAATCGCCCCGGCCAGCGAGAACATCTCAATCAGCCAACCAATCAACGCGAGTAACAGCACGCCGGGTACCACGATCAACACCAGCAGCAAGGGCTCGCTCCAACACCACAAGTTCAATATCGCCAACAGGGCGACCGCAAACAACCAATGCGCTGGCAGTTGCAAAGCGTTGAGCACAATCGCCCAGTACAGCGCAGCAATCAAGCCAAGTGCCAAGGGTACCCGCAGAAAAAGGCTTGATGCCCATCGCCACTCAAGCTCAACAGGGATTCGCGAGACGGGTGTCGGCAAAGAGGGCACCACCAAATCACCATCGCGACGCCAGCGACGCAGGCCGCGTTTCTCACTCCAGTGTCGCCATAGCGTGACCAGTACCACAATACCCAAGGTCAGCAGGCCAATCTCTACCCAATTGCGCACGACACCAGTGATGTAAGCCGTCGTCGCGATTGCGATCAAGGCGATGGTGTTGAGCAATCGACGCAGCCGTCGCCGGCCCGGAGATTCCGACTCACCTTGCCAATTGTTTTCGTCAACGCGCCGCTGCTTCATCCGATGCCCTTGCCACGAGGCCTCGCAAGACAACACTGGAGCACGTGGTCACGAGGCGGAACGGGTTCGGGTCAGGATTCTAGCATTTTGATTCCAAAAGGAAACTTAGCAAGGCACATCGCAGATGTGACGCGATCGAAGTTTTAATTTTCGCCGCCGATGTCAATGGCGCTGGCTGACATGCATGAAATAGCCGACACAGATTGGGCTTTAAAGACAAAACCTGTCATGTACGACAAATATTGTCTCAAACCGCACCGGAGTGCGGATAACGCACCAACGACAACACGCTCCCGTTTCGATTATTTACAGCTAACTTCGTTCAATTCAGCGCATTGAACACTGTTGCTGATCGAATTTGATCGAATTTCAGCTTCCTTCGGGCGAAAAAAGTAAGTGCGATTCGATCATCGGCGCTTGAGTGCGCCTGGCTGGAGATGGCATGCCCCTTGCCAATATCGACGATCCACGCTGTGGATTCAAATTCCAATCGCCATCTCAGCATAGAAGGGAGCATGTAATGAAGCGCTATCAGCACAACTCTGGACAATCCAGGCAACACGGTTTTACGTTGATTGAACTGATGATCGTGGTTGCAATCATCGGCATTCTGGCGGCGGTGGGCATTCCCGCTTATCAGGACTACACCTCACGGGCACGCGTCGCAGAGGGCCCAAGCCTGGCATCACCGGCAATGACAGCATTAGGTATTGCATGCAGCGACGGAACACTTGCCGCACGAGGTGCCGCACTGGCGAACGCTGATGTTGGGCTGGCCGATGCAAACCAAATCCAAGGTCGGCATGTCGCCAGCGTGACGGTTGCAGGCGCTGACGCCACCAGCGCAACGATTACGGTCGCATACAACGGCACCATACCTAACGTGCCGGATGGCAGTACGGTGGTGTACACCGGCACCTGCAACCAAGCCGGTGGCATGACATGGGCGGTGGCCGGTACGATGCCGGCGCGCTTCCTGCCCAGAGTCTGATCATGCAAATGTTTACGCAGCTTGATTCGCGCAGCGAGCTTTGAGAGATCACTGCTTTAAACACGCTCAAACAACTTGCGGGTATATAAAACGGGGAGCCTTGGCTCCCCGTTTTATTGACCATGCAGCGAAATGATCGTCAAATTAAAGCAAGATCCTACAATCGAAACATAGCGATTTCATCGCGTTTTCAAATCACAGCATCGCTTTCAGCAAGCGCCCCATCTCGGATGGGTTACGCGTGACTTTGATACCGCACGACTCCATGATTTGCAATTTGGCGTCTGCCGTATCTGCACCACCCGAGATTAATGCGCCAGCGTGGCCCATACGCTTACCCGGCGGTGCGGTGACGCCTGCGATAAAACCAACGACAGGTTTTTTCATGTGGTCTTTGATCCAGTAAGACGCATTCGCCTCATCCGGACCACCGATTTCACCGATCATGATTACTGCATCGGTTTCCGGGTCGTCGTTGAACATCTGCATGATGTCGATATGCTTGAGACCATTGATTGGGTCGCCACCGATGCCCACCGCAGATGACTGCCCGAGGCCGAGTGCAGTCAATTGCCCGACGGCTTCATACGTCAATGTACCCGAGCGTGACACCACCCCGATACGACCTTTCTTGTGAATGTGACCCGGCATGATGCCAATCTTGATTTCGTCAGGCGTGATCAAACCCGGACAGTTCGGACCGAGCAGCAGGGTCTTGCTGCCTTTTTTGCGCATTTTGTCTTTTAGAGCCAGCATGTCGCGCACTGGAATACCTTCGGTAATGCAAATGGTCAGGTCCAGTTCAGCTTCGACAGCTTCCCAGATCGCATCCGCCGCGCCCGCCGGCGGCACATAAATGACAGATACAGTCGCCCCAGTCGCTTGCTTGGCTTCACGAACACTGGCGAAGATAGGAATACCCTCAAAATCTTCACCGGCTTTTTTCGGGTTCACACCGGCGACAAAACATTGTTTGCCATTGGCGTAGTCGCGACACATCCGCGTATGGAATTGCCCGGTTTTACCCGTGATTCCCTGCGTGATGACCTTGGTGTGTTGGTTGATCAGAATCGACATGACGCACAGTCCTCTTTATGGATTAACCGTTGGCTGCCGCGACAACCTTCTTCGCAGCCTCTTCCATGGTGTCAGCAGAAATAATTGGCAAGCCGGAGTCAGCCAGCATCTGTTTGCCAAGGTCTTCGTTCGTGCCTTTCATGCGCACCACTAGCGGGACCGATAGCTGCACGGCGCGCGAGGCGGTGATGACACCTTCGGCGATCACATCACAGCGCATGATGCCGCCAAAAATATTTACCAGAATCGCCTTCAGGCCCGGATGTTGAAGCATGATCTTGAATGCTTCGGTCACTTTTTCGGCAGTGGCACCACCGCCCACATCAAGAAAATTTGCGGGCTCGCCGTTGAACAGTTTGATGGTATCCATGGTGGCCATTGCCAAACCGGCGCCATTCACCAAACAACCAATGTTGCCATCCAAGGAGATATAGGCCAAGTCGTGCTTTGACGCTTCAATCTCGGCGGGGTCTTCCTCATCCAGATCACGATACGCCATGATCTCGGGATGACGGAATAAAGCATTCGAATCAAAATTGAATTTCGCATCGAGTGCAATCACCTTGCCATCGCCCGTCAGGATCAGTGGATTGATCTCCGCAAGCGAGGCGTCAGTTTCCCAGTACGCCTTGTACAACCCTTGCAGCAAAGTTCTCGCCTGCGCAAGTGAGCTTGCGGGTACGCCGATCTTGGTGGCGATTTCATCCGCTTCGTGATCAGTTAATCCGGCGCTCGGATCGATTGCGACTTTGTGAATTTTTTCCGGGTGAGACGCAGCAACTTCTTCAATATCCATGCCGCCTTCGCTTGACGCCATCAGCACCACGCGTTGCGATACGCGATCGGTCACCATCGAGACATAAAGCTCTTTCTTGATGTCTGCGCCTTCCTCGATCAAGAGGCGCCGTACCTTTTGGCCATCGGGCCCGGTTTGATGCGTCACCAATTGCATACCCAAGATGCTGCTGGCGTACTGCCGAACTTCATCCATCGATTTGGCGACTTTCACGCCGCCTCCTTTGCCGCGGCCGCCGGCATGAATTTGCGCCTTCACCACCCAGACAGGGCCGCCCAACGTCTGCGCTGCTTTTACCGCCTCATCGACGCTCAGGCAGGGGATACCGCGCGGCACGGCAACGCCGTACTTTTTCAGAATTTCTTTCCCTTGATACTCATGAATCTTCATACGGTATTTCCTTTGGTATCGATAGATGAGAATGCGGCATAACCGAGATCAAATCGGCTCAATCGGTTTGATGACCCAACGCGGGTAGTACTTGGCGACAGCAGGACCATCACGTCGCAGCGCACGACAGCGGTCGAGCTGAAAGGGCGGTTGGCCAGAACCATCATCGAGCTGGCCATCTCCGGTCGGTAATACATCGCCGGCGAATGCTTGAATGGTTGCGGTAGGCAATACACTCGCCAGCTCGGTCAAATGTGTACAGCCAGCAGTACCACCGAGCCGGTCACGTACGGCGTGCCGAAAACCTTTCATCAGATTCAACCCGATCAGCTGCCGATAAGCGTCAGGAAAACTATCGCAGCTGCCGGGGTAAGGCGTCGCATCGGATGAGGCAATCGCATCAACAATATTCAGCACGGTATCGACAGTCACGCGCAACCACAAGTCATGCACGGGCTCACCCGCGGCGCGCACGCCGGAGGCCAGCACGACGGGGCGCGGTCTCGTATCGGTCAGACGGGCTTCGATATCCCACAAGCCATCTTCACGCTCGTAGGCCTGTGCGGTGATACTGCGGACATGCCGCATCGCACGAGAGGATGTTGGGGCTGGCAAAGGCATAGAGGTGAGGCGCAACAACAAGCAAAAGCGCGCTCATGTTCAGTTGTTCAGACCGTCGCAGCTTCTGCGGCGGGTGCCGCTATTGCGGCGCGTCAAAGCGATGCGAGTTTAGCATGGCGCTGCCCCGGCATGAGCAGAGAAGCAGGAATAAACCGATCAAGCCACACGGCTCTACTCGACGGCTGGGTCCTGCTGGCCAGCGCGGCGCATGACAGCCCGTATCGCGCCGTGAGAAAAACCACGCTGCTGCAAAAAGCGCTGCTGCCGCGCCGCCTCGGCGGCGTTACCTGCCACCACGCCGAATTTCTTCTGCCAGATTAACCAGGCACGCTCATCTTCATCGGCCAGCAGCGCTTGCCTGACCGAATCGACAATCCCATCGTCGAGCCTATGGCTCTGCAGCTCGGAGAGCACGCGCGCATTGCCGAAACGAGCTGCGCGTCGATGCGCCAAGGATTCGGCGAAGCGCGTCTCGGATAAAAATTTTTGGGATTCCAACCAGTCCAGAACAAGGTCGATATTGTCACCCTCTTCTGCATAGCGCGACAGCTTGCGAGCAAGTTCCTGTCGGCTGTGTTCGCGCGCCGAGAGATAACGTAGTGCGCGCGCCTTCAAGCTGGGCTTATGGGCGGGCATGATCCCGCTCCCCGAACCGGCAAAAGTGCGAGTACGAGCGAGCAGCCAAAACGCCACCTCGCTCGGTACTCAGCACAGCTTGCTGCTTATTCTTCCGCAGCAGCGGCCGACTTGGACTTGCGTGTCGAGGTCGCGGGCGGCTCTGAAATCACAGGTGGCAAGCTCTGCGCCGGCGGCAGTTGGGGGACACCGAGATGAGCGCGCACCTTGTTTTCAATATCACGGGCCATCTCGGGACGCTCTTTCAGATAGGTGCGCGCATTGTCCTTGCCTTGACCAATACGCTCGCCGTTATAGCTGTACCAAGCGCCGGACTTCTCCACGATTTTCGCTTCGACACCCAGATCAATGATTTCACCCTCGCGCGAGGTGCCTTCGCCGTACAAAATATCAAAGTGGGCTTCTCTGAATGGTGGCGCAACTTTGTTCTTCACCACTTTGACCTTGGTCTCATTACCGATCACCTCGTCCGCAGACTTGATGGAGCCGGTACGACGGATATCCATACGCACCGACGCATAAAACTTGAGCGCGTTTCCGCCAGTGGTGGTCTCCGGATTGCCGAACATAACGCCGATCTTCATTCGGATCTGGTTGATGAATATCACCATGGTGTTGGTGCGGCTGATGGACCCGGTCAGTTTACGCAGCGCTTGCGACATCAGACGCGCCTGCAAGCCGGGTAGCGAATCACCCATATCGCCCTCGATCTCGGCGCGCGGTGTCAGTGCGGCGACCGAGTCGATCACGACGAGGTCGACTGCGCCGGAACGTACCAGCGCATCCGTGATCTCGAGCGCCTGTTCCCCTGTATCCGGCTGAGAAATCAGCAAATCTTCCAGGTTCACGCCGAGTTTTTGCGCATAAATCGTGTCGAGCGCGTGCTCGGCATCAATGAAAGCGCAGGTGCCGCCCAGCTTTTGCATCTCGGCGATGACTTGCAGGGTCATGGTGGTTTTACCGGACGACTCCGGACCATAAATCTCGATGACGCGACCCCGCGGCAAACCACCGACGCCCAGGGCGACATCCAGCCCAAGCGAACCGGTGGATACCACCTGCACCTCTTCAGCCACTGCGCCATCCATGCGCATGACCGAGCCTTTGCCGAACTGCTTCTCGATCTGGGCCAACGCTGCACTCAGTGCCTTGCCCTTTTCGGTATTTGCGAATTTCTTCTCATCCATGCTTGTTCTCTCAGTGCGGTGGAAACTGGACAGTACTGTATAAAACTCCAGTAAAAAGCGCAAGCAGATTTTTTCATTGTGCTTGCTGAATTGGCAATTCTCGCCGAAACTCGCTGGCTTCTTGGTTGCTGGCAACTTCCAAACCCAATAGACTGAGCCAAACTGAAGAACGATACGACATCGTCACCCCCCAACAAACGCCATGCGCATCCTGCTTGCTGAAGATGACAGCGTGCTTGCCGACGGCCTGACGCGCTCACTGCGACAGTCCGGTTACGTGACCGACTGCGTCAACAATGGCGAAGCGGCCGACAGCGCGCTGTCGACCCAAGACTTTGATCTGCTGATTCTCGATCTCGATCTGCCGAAAATGCCCGGCTTAGAGGTGCTGCGCCGCTTGCGCGCGCGCGAGTCGCTGCTGCCTGTGCTCATACTGACTGCGAATGACTCGGTCGAGCAGCGCGTCAAAGGACTAGATTTAGGCGCGGATGACTATATGGCCAAGCCGTTCGCGTTATCGGAGTTGGAAGCACGTGTCAGGGCACTGACGCGGCGTGGTGTCGGTGGCGGACCGACCGTGATACGGCACGGTCCATTGTCATTCGATCAGGTCGGTCGTATCGCTTATCTGAACGACCAAATGATCGATCTGTCAGCGCGCGAGCTCGGCTTGCTTGAGGTGTTGCTGAAACGTAGCGGCCGTCTGGTATCGAAAGAGCAGCTGGTTGATCACTTGTGTGAATGGGGTGAAGAAGTCAGCAACAACGCGATCGAAGTGTATGTACATCGGCTGCGCAAGAAAATCGAGAGTGACGGTGTTCGCATCGCTACCGTGCGCGGTCTTGGTTACTGTCTCGAGAAGTTCAACGCTGCCTCCGCCACCACGAGTGACGTCGGCCACGCCTGAGTCTCACCGTGCAAGTCGATCAGGCGAACCAGTCACTCGCCAGTCAATCCAAACCTGAGGCAACGCCTGCCAGCCCACGCTCGCTGTTCGGCGATATCCTCGATTGGCTGCTGATGCCGCTACTGCTACTGTGGCCACTCTCAATCGGCGTGACCTATCTAGCGGCAAAATCAATTGCCAACGAGCCTTTTGATCGTTCGCTGGAAGACCGGGTGACGGTGCTGGCGCAACAAGTCAAGGAAATGAATGGTGAACTCAGCGCGCAACTGCCGTTTGCAGCGCGTGACATCCTGCGCGCCGATGATGTCGACAATGTCTACTTTCAGATCAGCGGGCCAAAGCGCGAACTGATCGCTGGTGACAGCGATCTGCCACTGCCCGAAGACGAAGAAGCGCCCGTCGCGTGGGCGGTGTTGATGCGCGATGCCCAGATGCGCAACGCCGAAGTGCGAATCGCGTATACCTATGTGAATCTTCAGCAAAGCAAGTCGTCGGCACAATCATTCGGCGCGCCTCGCTACGCGCTGGTACAGATGGCCGAGACCACTGAAAAACGACGTCTGCTTGCCAACCAGATTATCAAAGGCGTGATACTGCCGGAGTTCATCATTCTGCCGATTGCCATTGCCTTGCTGTGGTTTGCGTTGTCACGCGGCCTGTCACCATTGACTACGCTGCAAGACAGTATTCGTGCGCGTCGTCCGGATGATTTATCACCAATCGACTCACGCGGCGTGCCGGAAGAAATCTCCCCGCTGGTACGTTCATTGAATGAGATGCTGGCCCGTTTGGCGCACAGTATCCAATCACAAAAACGCTTTATCGCCGATGCAGCGCATCAGATGAAAACCCCATTGGCCGGTATGCGTATGCAATCCGAGCTCGCACTCAGACAAGATGCGCGGGATGAAATACAGCGCTCTCTGGAGCAACTCGCGAAAAGCTCGACGGCCGCCACCCGGCTGGTGAATCAACTCTTGGCATTGGCACGCGCGGAAAATGAGTCGCCCTATGCCACACCACGCTTCAGCTTGGAATTAACCTCGTTAGCGCGCAGTACCGTGCAGGATTGGTTCGTCACCGCGCAAGCGCGCGAGATCGATTTGGGCTTCGAGGCTGAAGAAACAGACCAGTCGACGCTGATGATCGCAGGTCATGCCACCATGCTGCGCGAGCTATTGAACAATTTGATCGATAACGCACTACGTTATACGCCACCCCAAGGCAGCGTGACGGTACGAGTGCGACATGACGAAGCGCGTGCGCTGGCGATTGTCGAAGTCGAAGACAATGGCCCGGGTATTGAAGCCGGCGAGCGCGATTTGGTGTTCGATCGTTTTTACCGAATTCTGGGCAGCGAGAGCGAGGGTAGCGGTCTCGGCCTGGCGATCGTGCGTGAAATCGCGCAGCGTCATGATGCCGAGGTTGATATCTTCAACAATCCGCGCAGCCAAGACCCACGCTTTCCAGGCTGTCTTTTCAGAATCAGCTTCAAATTATCAGTCGCTAGCCGCAGCACGGATCAGGCATGAGCCCACTGCGCGCGAAGCACTGGCAATGGACGCGTGCGCTGACGCTCACGCTGTTGTTGATTTGGCTGCTGACAACGCTGATCGTCGTTATCTTTGCGCGCCATCTGGCGAGCATCACGATAGCTGGCTGGCCACTTCACTATTACCTGGCATCTCAAGGCGCAACCTTGGTGTATCTCGCTATTGTCGGTATCTATGCCTGGTCGATGCAGCGCATTGATGCATTGGCCGATGATCAAAGCAGTCATGAGCACTGATCTGCTACCACGCCTGCTACGGCGCTATTTCTGGCTCTACACGGCAGGGTTCTGCGCACTGCTCGGCTCGCTGGCGATTCTCGAGCACGAAGGCTTCCCGCGTTTCTGGTTGGGGTACTTGTTTTTGTTCAGTACCATCGTGGTGTATGCCGCGATCGGCGTGTTCAGTCGCACCTCGGATGTCGATGAATATTTTGTTGCGGGTCGCCGTATTCCACCGCTATTCAATGGCATGGCGACCGCGGCAGACTGGATTTCAACGGCCAGTTTCATCGGGCTCGCCGGCGGCTTGTATCTGCACGGTTTTGATGGCTTGGCCTACATCCTCGGTTGGACCGGCGGCTTCTGTCTGATCGCCTTGCTGATCGCACCTTACCTGCGTCGACTGGGGCAGTACACCGTACCCGACTATCTGGCAGCACGCTACGCCAGCAGCGAGAGCGCGGTGGCCGTGCGCACGATCGCACTGATTGCCACGTTAATGATTTCATTCACCTACGTGGTCGCGCAAATTTATGGTGTGGGCTTGATCACCTCTCGCTTCACCGGGATTGATTTTTCGGTCGGTATTTTTCTTGGGCTGGCAAGCATACTGGTCTGCTCGTTTCTGGGCGGGATGCGGGCAATCACCCTGACCCAGATTGCACAGTACGTCATCATCGTGATCGCTTTCATGGTTCCGGTGTCTTGGCTGGCACTGAAGCAAACCGGCATACCACTGCCGCAGATTGCATATGGCACCGCACTGGAGCGACTCGCCAAGCAAGAACAAGCACTGATGGAAAAAGACAGCGAGCGACAAGTTCGCGGCGCCTATTTGAAACAAGCGCGTACGCTTGAAGAAAAAATTACCGGTTTACCGTTTTCCTGGGATGCAGGGCGCGCCGAGGCGCGTCGCAGACTTCAGAATCTGCAGACCAGCAATGCATCATTAATCGACATTAAAGCGGCCAGCCGCGCGCTGGCGGATTACCCCAAGAGCCCGGAGGCCGCGCGTCGGTTGTGGGAAAGACAGCGTGAAGAAGCGCTGGCGCGTGCGCAGCCGCTGCAACCGCATACACAGGCGTTTGCGGGCAGCACCCCCGCTGCCTCAGATATTCAGCGCAATAATTTTCTGGCGCTGGTGTTTTGCCTGATGCTCGGCACCGCAGCCCTGCCGCATGTACTGGTGCGCTCGGCCACGACACGCTCGGTCCCCGAAGCACGCAGTTCAGTGTTCTGGGCGCTGGTGTTCATCCTGCTGCTCTACACCGCACTACCGGCGCTGGCGGTGCTAGTCAAATACGAGATCATGACTACCTTGGTGGGTAGCGATTACGCCAACCTGCCGTCGTGGGTGAGCTATTGGGCCGGTATCGATCGCAACAAGCCGATGATCAGCGTCACCGACATCAATGCCGATGGTCTGGTGCAGTTCGGTGAAATTTTTATTGACGGTGACATGATCGTGCTGGCGACACCCGAGATCGCGGGGCTACCGTACGTGATGTCAGCATTAATCGCGGCGGGTGCGCTGGCTGCTGCGTTGTCGACCGCCGATGGCTTGCTGTTGACCATTGCCAGTGCGCTGTCGCACGACACTTATTTCAAGATGATGAACCCGCGCGCCTCGGCGCAGCGCCGGGTCACCGCCTCGAAATTGCTGCTGCTGGTGGTGGCGCTGGTCGCCGCCTATGTCGCGTCATTTCGCGCGGGCGATATTCTGTCGATGGTGAGCGCCGCGTTCTCTTTGGCGGCATCGACGCTATTCCCTGCACTGGTTTTGGGCATTTTTTGGAAACGCGCGAACCAACAAGGTGCTATCGCCGGTATGTTGACCGGATTTTTGGTGTGTGTGATCTATTTGGTGCAAACCAGCCCGGCCTTTGGCGGCAGCGCCGCCAACCAGTGGTTTCATATTGCCTCTGTCTGTGCGGGCGTCTTCGGCGTGCCCGCCGGCTTTACTGCGATGGTCTTCGTAACTCTGCTCACCCCCGCACCCAGCGAGCGGCAACTTCATTTCGTCGACCAGCTGCGCTCACCTTAAATACTCATCTCGTCAAGGCGATGGCACGGGCTGCGAACACCGCAAGCGGCCTCGCGAGACCGCCGCTGAGGCATCACTGGCATATTTCTTGATAGCTCCCACTCATCGCACAGGTGCGGGAAGCGGGAGATGGGCGAGTTTTTCAACGAGATGTTTGACGAAGGCGGCGCAAAAACACGTCTGCACTACCGCGGCTTTGATCGCTGGCTGTCAGATCAGCCGGCCGATATCGTCGCACGCAAACGGGTTGAAGCCGACCTGATGTTCCGACGGGTTGGCATCACCTTCGCGGTGTATGGCAGCGAAGCGGGTACTGAGCGTTTGATTCCGTTCGACATTATCCCGCGCATTATTCCTGCGGATGAATGGGCGACGTTGCAACGGGGATTGCGACAGCGCGTACAAGCACTCAACCTGTTCATTCACGATATCTATCACGAGCAAAACATCGTGCGCGCTGGTGTGATGCCAGCCGAGCAGGTATTTCGCAACGCACAGTACCGGCCCGAGATGCAAGGTATCACCGTACCGAGCGATATCTACGCGCACATCGCAGGCATCGATATCGTTCGTGCCGGCGCCGGTGAATTTTATGTGCTCGAAGATAACTTGCGCGTGCCGTCCGGCGTGTCTTACATGCTGGAAGACCGCAAGATGATGATGCGCTTGTTTCCGGAGCTGTTTGCACGTCACAAGATCGCGCCTGTTGCGCACTACCCCGATCTGCTGCTTGATATGTTGCGCTCGGTCGCACCACTTGGCGTGGATGATCCGACTGTCGTATTGATGACGCCCGGGATGTACAACTCGGCATATTTCGAGCATGCGTTTCTTGCGCAGCAAATGGGTATCGAGCTGGTCGAGGGTCAGGATTTATTTGTTGATGATGGCTATGTCTTCATGCGTACGACGCGCGGACCGCAACGTGTGGATGTGATCTACCGACGTATCGATGATGATTTTCTGGATCCGCTGGTGTTCCGTGCAGATTCATCACTCGGTGTGCCCGGCTTGCTTTCGGTATACCGCGCTGGTCGGGTCGCGCTGGCCAATGCAATCGGTACCGGCGTCGCTGACGATAAATCTATTTATCCGTTTGTACCCGACATGATTCGTTTTTATTTGTCGGAAGAGCCCGTACTCAATAACGTACCCACTTGGCAGTGCCGTAAAAAAGAAGATCTGCAATACACGCTAGATCATCTGCCGCAATTAGTCGTCAAAGAAGTGCACGGCGCGGGTGGCTACGGCATGTTGGTTGGCCCCGCCTCAACTCAAGCAGAGATCGAAGATTTTCGGCAGCGGCTGATTGCCAAGCCCGAGGGTTACATCGCGCAACCAACGCTTGCGCTGTCAGTTTGCCCGACCTATGTCGAATCAGGCATCGCACCGCGCCACATCGACTTACGCCCTTTTGTCTTGTCCGGCAAGGCAGTGACGATGGTGCCGGGCGGCCTCACCCGAGTCGCCCTGAAAGAAGGCTCACTGGTCGTCAATTCATCTCAGGGTGGCGGCACCAAAGATACCTGGGTACTGGAGGGATGAAGTGAGCTTGGCAAACGTTAAGGGCGGGACGCCCG
>JBJTXC010000016.1:0-7955 GCA_046082065.1 Burkholderiaceae bacterium | reverse complement strand
CACTGCACTTCTTCAAATACCTGGTCGGGTGGGAACAGGCAAGCGTAGCAAGCGCTATCGCCGCTGCGTGTATCGAATACCGCAACCTGCCCATACATACGTATCGCTGCCCCTGACACCAGTGGAACGCGCGCATTCACGCAGGCCTGATTAATTGCATGTCGAGTTCGGAAATTATCGGTGCAGTCGAGTACCACACTGGCGCTGGCCACCAGTGCCTGTAAACGACCTTCATCAGCGCGTTCACGTAGTGCCATGACTTCAACGTCCGGGTTGATCTCGGCCAGCGTCTGCTGACCTGAGGCCGCTTTGGGTTGGCCAACGCGCGCGGTCGTGTGAAGAATTTGCCGCTGCAAGTTAGTCAGATCGACGACATCATCATCGACCAGTGTGATGCGACCCACACCGGCCGACGCAAGGTAAAGCGCCACCGGCGAACCCAAGCCACCCGCACCAATGATCAGCGCATGCGCAGACAGCAGTCTCTCCTGTCCTTCGATGCCGATCTCGTCGAGCAGTATGTGGCGCGAGTAGCGCAGTAGCTGTTGATCATTCATGCCTGGATGTTGAATGAAAAACGGCCGCAGTGTTTGCGGCCGTTGCCATGTTTCATTGAGATGACGTCAGAATTCAAGGCTTGGCGTAAAACATGCCGACAGCAAGGGTCAGTCTTTCTTGCTATCGACTTTGGCTGTCTTGGATATTTGTACCGGCAGACCTTTCAGATGGTTGAGCGCTTGCGCTAACTGAAAATCATCCTTGCTACCGAACTCCAACGGCTTGCGTTTCTTTTCCAGTGCCGAGAGGCGCTTGGCTTCTTCGAGCTCATCGCCAATGGCGCCTTTGTCGGCTTCTTTGTCTTTGTCATTCGATAGGTGTTTTTGCAGATCAGCCTCGCGCAGGCGCAAACCATTCATGCCATCGCCATCCGCATATTCATCCACCAGCAAATCCGGCACGATGCCCTTGGCTTGAATCGCACGACCATTCGGGGTGTAGTAGCGCGCTGTGGTGAGCTTGACGGCAGTGTCAGCCGACAGCTGACGTATGGTTTGCACCGAGCCCTTGCCAAAGGTTTGCGTACCCATGATGGCAGCGCGTTTGTAGTCTTGCAGTGCGCCGGCCACAATTTCCGACGCTGACGCCGAGCCGGAGTTCACCAGCACCACCATCTTCACCTTCTTTACTGCGTCAGGCAGTCGCGCCAGTGGATCAGTGCCAGCACGTGTGCCATAGAACTCGCGGCGCGCGTAGTAAGTTGCTTTCGAGTCCGGCAGCTGGCCATTGGTGGATACCACCGGCACGTCTTTGGGCAAAAACGCGGCAGAGACGCCAATCGCACCTGGCAACACGCCACCCGGGTCATTGCGCAGATCAAGCACCAAACCCTTCATGCCGGGGTCTTGCTGATACAGCTGATTGATTTTCTTGGCGAGGTCTTCGACAGTGGGTTCTTGAAACTGCGAGACACGAATCCAGCCGAAACCGGATTCGATCATCTTGCCCTTCACGCTTTGTACCTTGATCTCCTGGCGCACGATGGTAATCAGCAAAGGCTTGTCTTCTTCCTTGCGCGCCACCGTAAGCGTGATCTTGGTGTTGGGCTCACCACGCATGCGCTTGACCGCTTCATCGAGGGTCATGCCTTTGACAGGTGTGCTGTCCAGGCGCGTGATCAGATCGCCTGCTTTCAAACCTGCTTTGTAGGCAGGCGAGTCTTCGATCGGCGAGATGACCTTGACATAGCCATCTTCCATGCCAACTTCGATGCCTAGACCCACGAACTTGCCTTGCGTACCTTCACGCAGTTCTTTGAAGGCTTTTTTATCGAGGAATGCCGAGTGCGGATCGAGCGAGGACACCATGCCCGAGATCGCTTCCGTCAACAGCTTTTTATCTTCAACCGGCTCGACGTAGTCAGTCTTGATCAGACCAAACACATCAGCCAGCGTACGTAGTTCTTCAATCGGTAAGGGTGAGTTGGCATTGCGCTGGGCCATTGCATCGAACTGCATCGAACCGGCGATACCGGCGATCAATCCGAGCCCTACCAAGCCGATATTTTTTAATTTGCTGCCCATGTCTCACCTGTTGAGCCAAGCAAGCGGATCGATTGCCCGCCCTTGATGCCTGAGTTCGAAGTATAAACCCGAATGTTCGTTACCACCGCTGTTGCACACAGTCTCAATCACATCACCGGCTTTGACGCGATCACCCGGACGTTTCAGCAGTGATTGGTTATTGCCATAGATGCTCATGTATTGGCCGCCATGGTCAACAATCATCAGGTTGCCGAAGCCGCGCATCCAGTCGGCGAAGATCACCTCGCCCGCGCCAGCGGCATGCACCTCGATGCCCTCGCCTGCCTTGATGAAAATCCCCTTCCAGTTCGGACCATCCGCACGCTTGGCACCAAAGCTTGCCGCCAACTCGCCTTTCACGGGCAGCTTGCCTTTGCCTCGCATCGCAGCAAAAGCGTTGCCATCCGGCGGTGGCGGTGGTTCGGGCGTCGTGTCGGCCACGCGATCGGCGGGCTTGGCTTGCGTCGCCGGCTTGTTCGAGGCAGAGGTTCGGCCCTTATCGTCTGCACGCGACTTTTCCGCCAGCGCTTTTTCTCGTTCAGCTGCTGCAGCCTTGGCGCGTGCGCGACGTCTTGCCTCTTCTTCTTCGGCTTTGCGCTGCTGCGCAATCAGCACGCCCAAGCGATCCACCAGCGACGACAAACGAGCCTCATCGCGCGCCAGATTGCCAGCTTGCTTGCGTTGTGCCGACAGTTTGTCGGACAGTTGTGACACCAGCACCTTACGTTTGCGTTTTTCCTTTTCCAGCAGCGCTTTCTGTTCGCGCTGTTCTGCCGCGATATCGTCCAGTTCGGCACGCGCCTCTTCGACATCTGCTTTGTTTGCTTCGACGGCGGCAATGTCCTGCTGCAGTTTTTCAATGGCCTTGACTTGTTCGGCCGAGACATAACCGAGGTAACGCAGTTGACGCGCCATACGATTCGGGTTGTCGCCTGAAAGTATCAAGCGCAAACGATCTTCCTGACCGGCGCGGTACTGCTCGCGCAACATCTGCGCCAGCCGCTTGCGCTGCTGCGCGACGGCCGACTCCAGTTGCCGCAGATCTTGCGACAAGGCTTGCAGTCGTTGCTGTATGCGTTGGTGCTCTACCGCCAACTCGCGCAGCTTGCGATTGGCGTTTGATATCGCCTGTTCGGACGTGGCCAGCGCATCAGCCGCATGGCCGCGAGCTTGCTCGGTCTTGGCAATATCGGCCTTTAGATCATCGAGCTTGCGGCGGAGTTCCGTACGCTCTTGCTCGGCTTGCTGCTTCTGGCGGGTGCGATCGGCAGACTTTGGCTCGGCGCTTGCAACAACCGCTGTGCCTAACCACGTCCATGCGAGTGTGGTGATGAGTGTAGCCAGCAGATGACGCGCGATCGGCATCGCGGCTAGCTGACGAGACCCTGATGTGCAATGGTCTTGATGGCGGATTCGATCGCTGCAGCATCGCCCAGGTAGTAACTGCGGATGGGCTTCAGATCAGCATCCAGCTCATAGACCAGAGGCTGCGCATTGGGGATATTGACCTTGACGATTTCCGCATCGCTGATTTGGTCGAGGTGCTTAATGAGTCCGCGCAGGCTATTGCCGTGAGCACAGATGAGTATTTGCTTGCCCGAGCGCATCGCCGGCACGATCACCTCATTCCAATACGGTAGTACGCGCGCCACCGTATCCTTCAGGCACTCGGTCAGCGGTATCTCGGCGCGGGCCAAATCAGCGTAACGCGGGTCGTCGAAAGGCACGCGCGGGTCGTTTGATTCCAGCGGCATCGGCGGGATGTCGTAGCTGCGCCGCCACAGCATCACTTGTGCTTCACCATATTGGGCGGCGGTATCTGCTTTGTTCAGTCCTTGCAGGGCGCCGTAATGCCGCTCGTTCAGGCGCCAGCTATGCACGACCGGCAGCCAGGTCAGGTCCATGGTTTCCAGGGTTAACCATAGCGTGCGAATGGCGCGTTTCAGCACCGAGGTGTAGGTCAGATCGAATTGGAATCCTGCTTCACTCAGCAGGCGCCCGGCTTCGCGGGCTTGTGCCTCGCCTTTATCAGTCAGATCGATGTCGGCCCAGCCGGTGAAACGATTTTCGCGGTTCCAAACGGACTCGCCGTGGCGCATGAAGACAATTTTGTACATGGAGCAGGTGCAGCGGGGCAGGGTTGATCAATCGGGCAGGTTGGCGAATTGCGGGGGCGGGCAACTTTGCGAAGCGCATTATTTTATAATGCGCGGCTGTGCACCAACGAATTTCCATGCCGTGACATTCTTGATCGACAACATCGCGCTGATCCTGATCGCTCTGATTTCTGGCGGCGCGCTCCTCTGGCCCTTGCTGTTTCGCGCCAAGAACACCCTCTCCACCTTGCAGGCGACGCAGTTGCTCAACCAAGGCAAGGTCACGATCCTTGACGTGCGCTCGAATGACGAGTTCAAGGGCGGTCATTTGCAGCAATCGAAAAACATACCCCTCGACCAGCTGGGCTCACGCGCCAGTGAAATCGATAAACAACATCCGGTGTTGCTGATCTGCGGTGTGGGCTCACGTGCAGCACGCGGTGCTTCGGTGCTGCAGCGCGCCGGCTTCGATCAAGTGTATGTACTCGATGGTGGTTTCAACGAGTGGCGGTCGCAGGGACTGCCAACTGCCAAATAAACTTCAACCAAGGGGCAGCAGCGAGATGGGCGCGAAGGTCAAGATGTACACGACAGGTGTTTGTCCCTACTGCAACATGGCCGAGCGTCTGCTGCAGTCCAAGGGTGTGGCGGATATTGAAAAAATTCGTGTCGACCTCGAACCCGAGCAACGGGTAGCGATGATGGAAAAGACCGGTCGTCGCACTGTGCCGCAGATCTACATAGGCGACACCCATGTCGGTGGCTTTGATGATTTGTCTGCACTCGACCGTGCAGGTGGTTTGGAGCCTTTGCTGCGCGACTGACTCGCGACGCTGAAACACAACCACGTGTGCAACGCGGTAGCTACTACAGTCAGTGCGCCGTCGTACACTTCATTTAACTCAATCTAGTTAGTTCAAGCGCTGTTACTTACACCTCCCGAGAAAGCTAACCATGTCAGACCAAAATACCCCAGAGCTGCAAGCCTCTTTCAACATTCAGCGCATCTACCTGAAGGATATGTCGCTTGAGCAGCCGAACTCGCCTTCGATTTTTCTGGAGCAGGATGGTCCGAGCATTGAAATTCAGATTGATGTTGGTAATGAAAAACTCGCAGATAATATTTACGAAGCCACTGTGACCGTCACCATCACTGCAAAAATCCGCGACAAGATTGCGTTTCTGGTGGAAGGAAAGCAGGGCGGTATCTTTGAGCTGCGCAATATTCCTGAAGATCAGCTCGAGCCCTTGCTCGGCATTGCCTGCCCCAACATCATCTATCCCTATTTGCGCGCCAATATCGCCGATATGGTCACGCGTGGAGGCTTCCCGCCAGTCCATCTCACCGAGATTAATTTCGAAGTCTTCTATCAGCAGCGCAAGCAGGCCTTGTCGCAGGCTGCAACCACCACGGTACAGTAAGTCCTATGCGCTTTTCTCGACTCACGCAGTGCTTGGTCATGCTGACCATGGTCGTGCCAGCAAGCGTTGCTTGGGCCGTGAGCGAGTTCAAGGCGATTGGCCCCGGCCCGGCGATTCTGTTTGACACACCAAGCATCAAGGGTCGCAAGCTGTTTGCCGCACCTGCCGGGATGCCGGTCGAGGTAGTGATCAACAACGGTGAGTGGAGCCGGGTGCGTGATGCCTCCGGCGATCTGGCTTGGGTCGAAAACAAAGCACTGAGCAGCAAGCGCATGCTGGTGGTCGAGTCACAGCAAGCGCTGATACGTAGTGCCGCTGACGACAATGCACCCATCGTGTTTACCGCCGTCAAGGGTGTACTGCTTGAGCTGGCTGAGCCGGTCGCATCCAGCTGGGTCAAGGTCCGGCACCGTGACGGTGAGACAGGCTACGCCAAAGCAAGCGACGTCTGGGGCGAATGAACATTGCAATACTCGGTGCCGGCGCGTGGGGAACTGCGCTGGCCACCACGCTGGCATCACGTCAATCGGTGGTTCTATGGATGCGCGATCCATCCGCGGTCGACGCACTCGCCGCTCACCATGAAAATACCCGCTACCTGCCGGGCGTCCCACTAGATCCGGCGCTTCAACTGACCGCCAATCTTGCTGACGCTGTGGCGCATGCGCGCGATGGTGTGCTGATGATCGCAACGCCGATCTCTGGTCTGCGACCGTTGCTACAGGCGTTAAAAGATCTCGAGCCGCGCAATCTGGTGTGGCTGTGCAAAGGCTTTGAGCAGGCGTCTGCATTGCTGCCGCATCAAATCGTGCAGCAAGTGCTTGGCGCAAACTTGCCTATGGGTGCGTTGTCAGGCCCGTCATTCGCACTTGAAGTCGCACAGGGTTTGCCGTGCGCTTTGACTATCGGCTCGTCAGATCCTGCTTTGCGCAGCAAGGTGGTGACTGCAGTGCATGGCGCCCATATTCGTGTCTACGGTAGCGATGATCTGATCGGCGTTGAGGTAGGCGGCGCGGTGAAAAACATTTTGGCGATTGCGACCGGTATTGCAGATGGTTTGGGGCTGGGCCTGAATGCTCGCGCTGCGCTGATCACACGCGGCTTGGCAGAAATTACTCGTTTGGGTACAGCGCTCGGTGGCCACAGTGAAACCTTCATGGGGCTGACCGGATTGGGCGATTTAATCCTCACCTGCACCGGCGATCTGTCGCGTAATCGCCAGGTGGGCTTGGGTTTGGCGGCAGGCCGATCACTTGATGACATCACAGCCGAGTTAGGTCATGTCGCCGAAGGCGTGCGCTGCGTCGCTGCGGTGCGACAGATCGCGACCGAACATCACGTCGCCATGCCGATTGTGGATGCAGTAGCGCGCGTGCTGTTTGAACGCGTGACGCCACAACAAGCGATTCATGCGCTGTTGTCGCGCGAGGCGCGCGACGAAGCGATCTCCTAGCCGCGCCTCACAACACGCACCATGTGCGCACCGCCAGGGTGGTCAGGACAGATTTGTAGCTTTTAATGCGAATGACTTCAGAGAGTGTTTGCGCATGGTTGATACAAACAAACCATCAAGCGCATACGCTTGGGTATCAATCGTCCTTGCTGTTTTGCAGCAGTAGCCGAATCAGATCTCGTTTTTTCGCTTGCCGATTGGCTGCGTTGGTTTTGCGATGCGGTCCGGCGGCGCGCTGCTTTGCAGCGACCGCAACGGGGTTGCGCGGCTTTAACGCACGCTGTGATGGTTCGATGCGAAACGACAGTTTTTGTCGATTACTGATTGATTTTCGCGCCATTCTGCTTGTTTAGAGTGTTTTACCGGAACAGCAGTCAAATACAGCGGGACGTGGCGTCTACAGTACGTAGCGCGACAGGTCTTCATTGGTCGCCAACTCGCCTAACTTGGCATCAACATAAGCCGCATCAATCTGCACTGCTTGTTCAGCCAGTGTGCCCGCGCTGAAAGAAACTTCTTCCAGTAGCTTTTCCATCACGGTATACAGCCGACGCGCACCGATATTTTCGGTTTTTTCGTTCACCGAATAAGCAATTTCAGCAAGCCGACGAATGCCATCGTGCTTGAATTGGATATCAAGATTTTCTGTGGCGAGTAGTGCTTGATATTGACGCGTTAGGCATGCGTCAGTCGCGGTCAGGATGCGCTCAAAGTCTGCAATCGACAAAGACTCCAACTCGACTCGAATCGGGAAGCGCCCTTGTAACTCGGGTATCAAGTCCGACGGCTTGGCCAAATGAAAAGCACCGGAGGCGATGAACAGAATATGATCAGTTTTCACCATGCCGTACTTCGTGTTGACGGTGGTGCCTTCCACCAGCGGCAGCAGATCACGCTGCACAC
>JBJTXC010000015.1:0-4857 GCA_046082065.1 Burkholderiaceae bacterium | reverse complement strand
GGATCATCACGCACCACACCGAAATCAATCGCATCAAATCCCGCGCGGTCAAGCATGGCTTGCAGTGTGTAGCGGTTGCTGTCGTAGACGCAGCCCTCATCAAGCACTTGACCGATGGATCGTAATTCGTCACCGGTCGAGAAAAAAGCGACCTTGAGTTTGCGGGTAACCGACAGCTCGGCCACGCCCAGTGACGCGATCACGCCAAGATCGGAGGGGGTGATTAAACGCCCACGGCGCAGCACGGTTTCGCCCACCGACAAATCTTCACCCGCCAGCCGCACATTAACCCCCGGTTTGATCGTTGCTGATGCAAAGCGGATGGTCTGATCGTTGACGACTGTCGCCAGCTCTTGCGGAATGACCGAGTCGCAGCCGCGCGGCATCAAGGCGCCCGTCATGATGCGTACGCATTCGCCGATGTTGACTAATTTTGTGTGAGCGTGTCCTGCAAAGGCTTTGCCGACGATTTGTAGCGTAGTGTCACCTGGCTTCAGATCTGCACCACGAAATGCATAACCATCCATGGCCGAGTTGGTATAAGACGGCACGTTGATGGGGGCAGAGATGTCGCTCGCGAGGGTACGTCCCAGCGCTTGCTTCAGCGGCACGCGGTCGGTGTGTGAGATGGGTTGAATACAGCGCGCTATTGCTTGCTGCGCGATCTCGACGCGCAATGACTCGACGTCAAATCCGGCGATGGATTCAGTCATTTGACGAAGGGAGCGAGTCACGAGTGAATATAGAAATCTTGACTACCATCGACCATGGACCCCGGCCTTCGCCGGGGTGACGAGACGTTTACTGGCATCCGTTAAATTGTTCATCCCGGGTTGAGGAGAAAGCTACTGCAGTCTGACAAATTGGTCATCCCGGCGAAGGCAGGGATCCAGGGTAGTCCGCTACCGTATGATCTTACCCACCGATGTAAGACATTTCCACTTTCCGTACCGGACGGGCGAGTCCTTCGGTATTGATCGTGCGTAGCTCAGAGTAGCGATCGTCGCGCAGCGACCAAAGGTGCGCGACTGCAGCAATAATCTCATCATCGCTATGACCGGCCCGCAGCAGCGCGCGCAGATCATGGCCACCGGTTGCAAACAGGCAGGTGAACAGCTTGCCCTCAGTCGATAAACGAGCGCGGTTGCAATCGCTGCAAAAAGCTTGCGTCACACTCGAGATCACACCAATCTCGCCACTGCCATCGACATAGCGCCAGCGTTCGGCAGTTTCACCGGTGTAGTTCGGTTCGACTTCTTCCAGCGGCATCTGTTCGCTGATACGGCGCACGACCTCAGCCGACGGTATCACCTCATCCATTTTCCAGCCATTTGAGGCGCCGACGTCCATGTACTCAATAAAACGCAGAATCACCTGGCTGCCATTGAAGTAGCGCGCCATCGGAATGATTTCCTGATCATTCACACCGCGCTTGACCACCATATTCACCTTCACCGGACCCAAGCCGACACGATGCGCGGCTTCGATACCGTCAAGTACATCGGATACCGGGAAATCCACGTCATTCATGCGCTTGAATGTTGCGTCGTCGAGTGAATCCAGCGATACCGTAACGCGCTGCAAACCAGCGTCTTTCAGTGACTGCGCTTTCTTGGTCAGTAGCGAGCCATTGGTCGTCATGGTCAGATCAAGCGGCTTGCCGGCGTGTGTGGTCAGGCCAGCCAGCATCTCGACCAGCTTCTCGATATGCTTGCGCAGCAAAGGCTCGCCCCCGGTCAGCCGAATTTTTTCAACACCGTGTGCGACAAATATTTTTGCAACCCGCGTGATTTCTTCAAACGACAGCAGCGAGCTTTGCGGCAGGAATTGGTAGTCCTTATCGAACACCTCTTTCGGCATGCAGTACACACAGCGGAAGTTGCAGCGGTCGGTGACAGAAATGCGCAGATCACGCAACGGTCGGCCCAGCTGATCAGACAGCAGGCCAGTGGCTGGCGTCAGCGTTGATGGGATGTGCGGCACCGATTGCAAATAGCGTAAATCGGCCACCGGAATGAATCGTTCTGTCATGGCTTACTGAATTGGGGGCAGCGCCACCCAGCTGCGTTGCGACGCCGAGCTTAAAAAACCGGCCGAATGGGCGCGTAAGATATCACGAGGCCGGTGATCGCACAGGCCAGCAGCACGCGGACTGCGCTGACCTTGAAGCGCAGCAGGGCCACGGAAGCGGCGACGGCGATGAATATGGCCAGCCAATCCCAGCGCGCCGGCGTTTGCTCGAGATGAAACACGTGCGCCGCGAACAGCGCGCCCAGGCTGACAATCACGCCAACTACGGCGGCGCTGATGGTGCTCCGTATCGCGTTGAGGTGCGGATGCCCGCGACTCGCCTCCACCAATGGCGCGCCCGCCAAGATGAAAACAAAGCTGGGCAGAAAGGTGAAGAAGGTGGCCACGACAGCGCCAGCACATCCCGACCAGAACAAGGTCAGCGGGCTCAACACCTCGTGCGTCCAGCCACCCACAAAGCCGACAACCGCCACGATCATGATCAGCGGGCCCGGCGTGGTCTCGCCCAACGCCAAACCATCCATCATCTGTCCCGCGCTCAACCAGGCAAAATGATCGACCGCACCCTGATACACATAGGGCAGTACCGCGTAGGCACCACCAAAACTCAGTAGCGCCGCCTTGGTGAAAAACCAGCCCATCTGTACCAACGGATGCTGCCAGCCCAGCATCAAATTCAGAACCAACAGTGCGACCGCGCCGATCGCGATGCCGCTGACTGCAGTTTTAAGCATCGCGCGCCAATTGAAACTGCTGTGTGCAGGTGAGGGTGTGTGGTCGTCAATCAGCGCGGTTTGTGCGGCGGGGCTGCCCGCGTGATGATGTTCGGCTAGCTCGAATGCCGTCGGCCAGTAACGGGTACCCATCAAACCCAACAGGGCAGCTACTCCAATCACTGCTGGGAACGGCCAGTGCACGACACTGATCAACACGCACGCCAACAAGGCAATCGCAAGTAGCCAACGATTGCGCAAGCTACGTAGCCCGATACGCCATGCCGCTGCCATTACCAGCGCCACGACCGCCGGTTTGATGCCATATAAAACCCCAGCCACCACCGGCACGTCACCGAACGCCAGATACACCCACGACAGCGTGATCAGAAGCAGCAATGAAGGCAGTACGAACAGACAGCCGGCAAGCATGCCACCAACGGTACGGTGCATCAGCCAACCAATATAGGTGGCGAGTTGCATCGCCTCGGGGCCGGGTAACAGCATGCAGTAGTTGAGTGCATGAAGAAAACGCTGCTCGGAAATCCAGCGTCTTTTTTCTACCAGCTCTTCATGCATTAAAGCGATTTGGCCGCTTGGCCCGCCGAAGCTGATTAAACCGAGTCGCAGCCAGTAGCGAAATGCTTCGGATAAGCTCACTGAGGACGGCGAGTCTGCACCGTCTGCATGGTTCAGCATGTCAAATTACATGTTGGCGTAATTGGGTCCACCACCACCCTCCGGCGTCACCCACACGATATTTTGAGTTGGATCTTTAATGTCGCAAGTTTTGCAGTGAACACAATTTTGCGCGTTGATCTGTAACCTCGGCTGACCACTTTCCTCGACATACTCATACACACCGGCCGGGCAGTAGCGCTGCTCGGGCCCGGCATAGGTCGTCAGATTGACAGACACAGGCACACTGCCATCAGTCAGCGTGAGATGCGCGGGTTGATGCTCATTGTGGTTGGTATTCGATATGAACACCGACGACAAGCGATCGAAGGTCAACACATGATCCGGCTTGGGATACGCGATGGGTTCAAACGACGATGCCGGCTGAAGACACGCATGGTCTGCATGCTGATGATGCAGCGTCCAGGGTGCTTTACCGCGAAACAGTACCTGATCAATACCCACCAGTAGCGTACCTAAATAGAGGCCTTTGCCCATCGCTGGTTTGAAGTTGCGTGCCACATGCAACTCTTCATGTAGCCAGGATGTTTCAAATGCAGCGCTGTAGGCAGTTAATTCATCTTGCGCGCGACCGGCGCCGATTGCGTCGAATGCAGCGTCTGCAGCGAGCATGCCGGATTTCATCGCGGCATGGCTGCCCTTGATTCGGCTGGCATTCAAGAAGCCTGCATCGCAACCTATCAACGCGCCGCCTGCAAACGTCAGCTTGGGTAGCGATTGCAAACCACCTGCCGTGATCGCGCGCGCACCGTAAGAGAGTCTTTTACCACCCTCGAAAAAACCGCGAATCGCCGGATGCGTTTTGTAGCGCTGAAATTCTTCAAACGGTGAAAGGTAGGGGTTCTCGTAACCCAGCCCGACCACATAGCCCACTGCGACCAGATTGTTCTCGAGGTGATACAGAAAAGACCCGCCATAGGTATCGGCGTTCAGCGGCCAGCCGGCGGTATGAATCACCAGCCCGGGTTGATGCTTGGCCGGATCAATCTCCCACAATTCCTTCAGGCCGATGCCGTAGGTTTGCGGGTCCTTGCCGGCATCTAGTTGAAACTTGCTGATCAGCTGCTTGCCCAGATGGCCGCGCGCGCCTTCAGCGAACAAGGTGTACTTCGCGTTCAGTGCCATCCCGAGTTGAAAATCATCGCCGGGTGTGCCGTCCTTGCCGACCCCCATATTGCCGGTCGCAACGCCGACCACAGCGCCTGCCTCGTCATAAAGAATCTCTGCGGCAGCAAAGCCCGGAAAAATCTCGACGCCCATCGCCTCCGCTTGCTGCGCCAGCCAGCGCACCACATTGCCAAGCGAGACGATGAAGTTGCCGTGATTTTGGAAGCAGGAAGGCAGCAACCAGTTAGGGGTGGCGAATGCACCGCGCTCGCTCAGGAACAGAAAGCGATCTTCCGAGACCGCTGTG
>JBJTXC010000014.1:0-3158 GCA_046082065.1 Burkholderiaceae bacterium | reverse complement strand
TTCGACTGCTGGGTGCTGGAGGCGCTGCCCAAGAACGCCCAAGTGCGCGACGACAGCGGCTACTCTCGGCGCTTGGCCTGGGTGCGCAAGGACAACTTCGCGGCCGTGCGAGCTGAGTCCTACGACCTCTCGGGCGCGCTGCTCAAAGTGATTACTTTGCGCGACCACCGCAACGTGGATCCCAAGAACGGCAAGTGGGTGGCCATGAAGGCTGAGGCCCATAACGTTCAAGAGAACCGTCGCACGGTGATCGAGTTCGATCGCTATGACGTGAACCAAGGCGTTAGCGATGAGAGCTTCACCGCCCGCGCGCTGGAGCGCGAGTCGTGATTCGGGCTGAGTGCGACTGCGTTCTTTGCGCGGCGCTGGCGCTGGCAGTTACGCTGGCGGCCGGCAGCCCGCGGGCTGAAGAGATGCCCTCGGCTCCTGAGGTCATACCCCAGACCGCGCCCGACGCACAGCGCAAAGACCTCAAGTCAGCAGTCCGCGTGGATCGTGCCGACCTGTCCCTGCGCGCCTCGGCATGGAGCCGCTCCCGCCTTTTGGATAGTGATCCCGGTGTGAACTCCGTCAGTGCCTGGTTTCTTGGCAAGGCCACTCTGGGCGATAGCGGCAAGGCAGTCATCGATGCATGGGCGCGAAGCGACAGCCGCTTTGACAGCCGCGCCGGCGCCTCGGACGTGCGCGAGGCCTACGTGGCGGGCTCGCGGGGCGAATGGGATTTCGCCGCCGGTCGCCAGATCATCGCCTGGGGTCGGGCCGATTCGGTTAACCCCACCGACGTGCTGACAGCCCGCAACTTCACCCTGCTCACGCCCTTGGACGAGGACCAAAAAACAGGCGTGGGTAGCATCCGAACCACTTGGAACCGAGACGCGTTGCGCCTCTCTGCCCTGTGGCTTCCGGAGTTTCGTTCCAGCACCTTGCCTCTGCCGACGGTGCAGGGGGTGAGTTTCGTGTCGCGTGATCCTTCTGCGGCTGCGCGCCAGTGGGCGTTGCGCGCCGAACGCAGTGGCGAGAGCGTGGACTGGGCAGTGTCGTACTTCGATGGCTATGAACGACAGCCCGATTTACGCCCCGAGGCGTTCTCGGCAAATGGTGCGCGCGTAGGCCTAGCCCACACCCGCATACAGATGCTCGGCGCGGACGCCGCGACCACTTTGGGGCGCTACGGCCTGCGTGCCGAAGTTGCCATTACCCGTACCGAGGATCGCCACGGAAATGATCCTTTCACACGCAATCCTTTTCTCTACGCGGTGCTGGGTGGCGACCGGACTTTCCTCACCAATCTCAATGTGAACATTCAGTTGCTCTACCGACAGGTGATGTCCTGGGAAGATCCTTTGGCGGCTCCTGCACCGCTGCGAGAGTTGGCGCTGCGCCAGGCGCTGATATCCAACCAGCGTGACGCCCAGCAGTCAGGCGCCACGGTGCGCGTCGCCCAAAAGTGGTGGAACGACACCTTGGAGGCAGAGTTGATTGGCGTCGCGTGGTTTGCCCGGGGCGACTTTCTGGTGCGACCGCGGGTACGCTACGCTGCCAACGACCGGCTTCGTTTTAGCCTTGGTAGCGACCTATACCGTGGCCCTGCGGATTCGTTTTTCGGAAGCCTTAGAAACCTGAGCACGACCTTTGTCGAAATGCAGTACAACATGTGATTTGGGCGCTGAAAACTATCTTCAAAATCTGAATCGCCAGCATTTTTTCGTGGGATTGCGGATCGATATTTTTTATAAAATTTTGGGAAAAATCATGATCATTAAAAAAATCACTCTTTCAATTTCATTGATGATGCTATTCCTGCCGGCAAAAGCGGAATGGACACATGTTGGAACCTCTGGTTCCAGTGTGTTAGATTTTTATGTTGACTACAAAAATATTGCAGTCGAAGGAAATTACGTAAAGTCAAAAAGATTGGTTGATTATCACAAAGAACAAAAAACAGAAAAAGGTGAAGCTTATTGGTCGGCTATTTCAGTTTATACATTTGATTGTATGAAAAGGCTGCAGCAAGTTGAGCGGTTCCGTTACACGGACCGTATGGGTGGTGGAACTCGTCTTGAAAATGATCTTTTCAAAAGTGAGTGGGAAAGTGTAGTCGCTGGAACTCCAAATGATAACTACCTGATGAGGGCATGTGCTTTTCGCGGCTAGTCAAAAAGGTTCTTGCTGCTGTTAATTGGCCGTATGTTTTTTGTGTCAGAGTTTAGCAATAAATTTATCGATCATCCGGGTTGTATTTTCAGATTCGTCGACAACAGAGATATGACTGGTATCGAGAACTTCAAATTGTCCGTGGGGTAAAGAAGAAGCAGCCTCACGCAGAGTCTCGATGGGATACATCGCATCAAATCGACCAGCAATAAATAGGGTTGGTGATTTTATTTTCGACATTCTCGGTGCGAGTGGCTCTCTTTCCAGCATGACCGAGCGAACGGATAGCGCAAGGGCAGTGCCATCTGCATCATGCAAATGACGATAAAACGCGTCAATGAGCGGGCCTCCGCGCTGGCAAGTATCCGGCAAAAAAAACGAGCGCGCGACGCCTTCTTGGTAAACCCGGGTTTTGTGTAGCCAGCGGGCGCCCCAGACCACAAATCGATCGTTTAACTTCAAGCCATGCTGGTCGTTGTGAACTGGCGTATTCATCATCACCACGGCTTTGGTACGTGATGGGTAATCGATCGCGAATTCACCAGCGACTAAACCACCCCAGCTACAGCCGATGAAAATCACCGGCGTTGAAATATCTAATTGATACAGTATCTCGGCCACCGCTTCACCACACTGTTTCATGGTAAACGGTGCAGGCGCAGGTCCGCTGTCGCCGTGGCCCGGTCCGTCGATAATCACAAGCCGATGTTTTCCCCACCATGATGCAATCGGACCTTGATAAATATGGTGATCTGCCAGAATCGATGGCCACAAGACGATGGTCTCTCCGCTTTTGCCTGCGGCAGAATCTCTGACCGCAAGTGAGCCAACCGCTGTATCAATGTGGCGAGCCGGCGAAAGCGCTGCATCAAGCTCGCTACTAGATCTCATGGTGGTTGATACGAAAGTCGGATTGGTCGAATGACGTTTGGTATCTGGTGTCATAGCAGCGCTCTGAAAAAAATTACAGCGTCATTCTTGAAACTACTGTGCAAATCGCGACG
>JBJTXC010000013.1:0-6068 GCA_046082065.1 Burkholderiaceae bacterium | reverse complement strand
ACGATAGTCTGGGCGCTAACCTGATCGTTCAGGTTAAGGGCAACAAGGTCATGCGCGTGCTGCCGCTTGAAAACGAAGCGGTGAATGAGTGCTGGTTGTCCGATCGTGATCGCTTCGCCTACGAGGGCTTGAACAGCGAAGACCGTCTGACCACGCCGATGATCAAGCAGGGTGGTGAGTGGCAATCTGTTGATTGGCAAACTGCGCTGGAGTACGTTGCACAAGGTTTGCGCGGCATCCGCGATCAGTATGGTGCTGACGCTATCGCATCGGTTGCGGCGCCGTATGCCACGTTGGAAGAGCTCACCCTACTCGCCAAACTGACGCGTGGTCTCGGTTCTGATCATATTGATTTCCGTCTGCGGCAAAGTGCTGCTATCTCAGACGCGACCTTCGTGCCTTGGCTCGGCATGCCGATTGCAGAAGTCAGCCAGCTACGCCGCGTATTCGTGATTGGCTCGCATCTGCGTAAAGACCACCCGTTACTGACGGCCAGACTGCGCGCAGCCGTGCAGCGCAGCGGTGCGCAGTTATCACTGCTGAACGCCAATGAGGGTACGCCACTGATGGCAGTCGCTAACCAGTTGATCGCGGCGCCTTCGGATTGGGTGCGGCAACTAGCCGAAGTCGCGACCGCAGTCGCGCAGATAAAAAATATCAGCGTGCCCACAGAGCTCGGCAAGCTCAAGCCCTCGAGCACGGCCGTATCGATCGCGAACAGCTTGATGTCCGGTGAGCCGCGTGCCGTGCTGCTTGGTAATGCCGCTGCGCATCACCCGCAGACCGCGCAGTTGCATGCATTGGCGCAATGGATCGCCCAGCACACCCATGCCAAATTTGGTTACCTGACCGAGGCTGCCAACACGGTGGGTGGCTACCTGGCTAATGCCTTGCCGGCAGATCGTTCAGTCGCGCAAAGTTTTTTCGATCAACCGAAGAAGGCTTATCTTGTTCTGCATGCGGAGCCGGTGTTGGATTGTGCCAACCCGCAGCAGGCGCGTGCCGCTCTCGATCAAGCCGAGATGGTTGTGGTGATGTCGCCGTACCAGCACGGTATGGACTACGCCGATGTGTTGTTGCCGGTGTCGCCTTTCTCGGAAACATCAGGCACCTTCGTCAATGCCGAGGGTCGTGTGCAAGGCTTCAATGGCAGCACGCGGCCACTGGCCGATACCCGGCCGGCCTGGAAGGTGCTGCGTGTACTCGGCAACCTGCTTTCACTCGGCGGCTTCAACTACGAAAGCTCTGAAGATATTCGCGCTGAGTTACTCGGCGCGCGCAGTATTGATGCGGTTGATGTATCCGGCCGCCTGAATAATCTGTGCGATGTGTCGCTGCCGAGCACGGCCGCGGCAAGCACTGAACCAGAGCGCGCGGCCGATGTGCCTCTGTATTTCTCCGACGCCATCGTGCGTCGCGCTGCATCGTTGCAGCAGACTGCTGATGCACGTCCACCGCGCGCGGTACTCTCTACGAGTCTGGCGCAAAAAATTGGTGTGGCTGAAGGTGAGCAAGTACGTATCAAGCAGGGCAGTGGTAGTGCGGTATTACCGTGCGCGATTGACGCCAGCCAGCCCGCGCAGGTGGTACGCATCGCTGCAGGCCATTGTGATACCTCCACGCTGGGCCCGATGTTCGGTGCAATTTCGGTGGAGAAGGCCTGATGGATTTGCTCAGCCAACTCACCACCACCGGCGAGACACTGCTCGGCCCATGGTGGCCGGTCGCCTGGAATCTGATCAAGATCGTCGCGATTGTGCTGCCGTTGATGGGGTGCGTTGCCTACCTCACGCTGTGGGAGCGCAAGATGATCGGCTGGATGCATGTACGACTCGGACCCAACCGCGTCGGGCCTGCCGGTTTACTGCAACCCATTGCCGATGCGCTGAAGTTGCTGCTAAAAGAAATCGTTGTGCCGGCGAAGGCGAACAAAGGCTTGTTCGTTCTCGCGCCGGTCATGACCATCATGCCGGCGTTGGCGGCGTGGTCGGTGGTGCCGTTCGGTCCAGATAAAGCGCTCGCCAATATCAATGCGGGCTTGTTGTTTTTGATGGCGATTACCTCGCTTGAAGTGTACGGCGTGATCGTTGCCGGCTGGGCCTCGAATTCAAAATATGCTTTCCTCGGTGCCATGCGGGCCTCGGCACAGATGGTGTCGTACGAGATTGCCATGGGCTTTGTACTGGTGATCGTCCTGATGGTATCCGGCAGTTTGAATCTGTCGGCGATTGTCGGTGGCCAGTTGAAGGGTATGGGTGCCGATATGGGGCTGAATTTCTTGTCCTGGAATTGGCTGCCCCTGCTGCCGATGTTTGGTGTTTATATTATTTCCGGCATCGCCGAGACCTCACGCCACCCGTTTGATGTGGTTGAGGGTGAATCTGAAATCGTTGCCGGCCACATGGTTGAATACTCCGGCATGTCGTTCGCGATGTTCTTCCTCGCAGAATACGCCAACATGATTCTGATCTCCATGTTGGCAACACTGATGTTTCTGGGTGGTTGGGGTGCACCGCTGGCGATACTGGATTTCATCCCGGGCTGGATCTGGCTCGGCATCAAGACCTTCTTGGTGGTCTCGATCTTCATCTGGGTGCGCGCGTCGTTCCCGCGCTACCGCTACGACCAGATCATGCGACTGGGTTGGAAAATATTCATTCCGCTGACAGTGATTTACTTGGTGATTGTGGCAGTCTGGATGCAGACCGCCTGGAATATTTGGAATTAAGCGAGGCACAACCATGGAAGCGATCAAAGATTTCCTCGGTAGCCTGATGCTGCGTGAGTTGTTCAAAGGTCTGGCGCTGACCGGCCGATACATGTTCTCGCGCAAAATCACGGTGCAGTTCCCGGAAGAGAAAACGCCGATGTCGCCACGCTTTCGCGGGCTGCATGCCTTGCGCCGTTATCCGAATGGTGAAGAGCGCTGTATTGCATGCAAGCTGTGTGAGGCGGTATGCCCTGCCATGGCGATCAGTATCGAGTCCGAGCAGCGCGAAGATGGTACGCGTCGTACCACGCGTTACGACATCGATCTGACCAAATGTATTTTCTGCGGATTTTGTGAAGAATCCTGCCCGGTAGACTCGATCGTCGAGACCCATATTCTCGAGTACCACGGTGAGAAGCGTGGCGACCTTTACTACACCAAGAACATGTTGCTCGCGATTGGCGATCGTTACGAGACCGAGATTGCAGCCAACCGAGCCGCTGACGCACGCTACCGCTAAACCGATGATGAATGCCACCACCCTGTTGTTCTACGCGTTTGCTGCGCTGCTGGTATGTGCAGCGTTGCGCGTGGTGACCGACCGCAATCCGGTTCATGCTGCGTTGTATTTGATTTTGTCTTTCTTTTCGGCGTCAGCGATCTGGATGCTGCTCAAAGCGGAGTTTCTCGCCATCGTATTGGTGCTGGTATACGTCGGCGCAGTGATGGTGCTATTTCTGTTTGTGGTGATGATGCTCGATATTGACATGGCTAAATTGCGCGCCGGCATCTGGGGACATCTGCCATTTGCAGTAACGATTGGTGGTGTGATCGCGCTCGAGATGGCGGCGGTGCTGGTGAATGCCTTCATCGGCCAGCCCGAGCCAACTACAGCAGGCAACATCGGCGATACCAAGGCGCTCGGCAAGTTGATCTACACCCACTATCTCTACCCCTTCGAGATTGCCTCGATCATCTTGTTGGCAGCGATGGTGGCTGCGGTCGCGCTCACACTGCGACGTCGCAAAGACCGCAAGTATTTTGATCCCGGCCTGGCCGTGAAGACGCGCCGTAGCGACCGCGTGCGTATCGTCAGTATGGCGCCGGAATCCAACCGGGCTGGTGCGGCGGACGCGTCCGCAGCCTCAGCCGCCGAGAAAGCTTGATGCCGGTATGAACCTGACCCTTGCCCATTTTCTGACGCTCGGCGCGATTCTGTTTGCCATCTCGGTGGTTGGCATTTTTTTGAATCGTCGCAATGTAATCATTCTGCTGATGGCGATCGAGCTGATGCTGCTGTCGGTGAACATGAATTTCATCGCCTTCTCGCATTATCTTGGTGATGCAGCCGGGCAGATTTTCGTGTTTTTCATTTTGACTGTCGCGGCGGCAGAGTCCGCGATTGGTTTGGCGATTCTGGTGGTCTTGTTCCGTAACCTGAACACCATCAATGTGGAAGAACTCGATCGGCTCAAAGGCTGATCCGATACATACCAGACAAGGTTCACATGGCAGCACAACTCAACCCCGATCTTCTGCTTGCAGTGCCGCTGGCGCCGCTGGCAGGGTCTATGATCGCTGGTCTGTTCGGCACTCGCTTCTTCGGAAATCTGATCGGCCGAGGCGCATCGCATACCGTCACGATTTTGGGTGTGCTGCTGGCATTTTTGATTTCGGCGCACACGCTCAGCCTGGTGATTGAAGGGGCTCATTACAACGGTACGGTCTACACCTGGATGACGCTGGGCGACCTGAAATTCGAGGTTGGATTTCTGATCGACAGCCTGACGGCCATGATGATGTGCGTCGTGACCTTCGTCTCGCTGATGGTGCATATCTACACCATTGGCTACATGCATGATGATGAGGGTTATAACCGGTTTTTCTCGTACATCTCGTTGTTCACCTTCGCCATGTTGATGCTCGTGATGAGCAACAACTTCCTGCAACTCTTCTTTGGCTGGGAAGCAGTCGGCTTGGTGTCTTATTTGTTGATTGGCTTTTGGTTTAAACGGCCGAGCGCAATCTTCGCCAACATGAAAGCATTCCTGGTCAATCGAGTCGGTGACTTCGGGTTCATTCTCGGCATCGGTTTGCTGCTCGCGTATGCCGGCTCGATGAGCTACGCTGATGTATTTGCCAAGCGCGAGGCGATCGCCGAACTCACGCTGCCGGGCACGGACTGGTCATTGATGACGGTCGCCTGTATCTGCCTGTTCATTGGTGCCATGGGCAAGTCGGCGCAGTTTCCGCTGCATGTGTGGTTGCCCGATTCGATGGAAGGCCCGACCCCGATCTCGGCACTGATTCACGCCGCCACCATGGTGACTGCTGGCATCTTCATGGTGGCGCGAGTGTCACCGCTGTTCGAGTTATCGGAAACAGCCTTGTCGTTCGTGCTGATCATCGGTGCCATCACTGCGCTGTTCATGGGTTTTCTCGGCATTACTCAAAACGATATCAAGCGCGTGGTGGCGTACTCGACGCTATCGCAGCTCGGTTACATGACAGTTGCCCTCGGCGCATCGGCCTACTCGGTGGCCGTATTTCATTTGATGACGCACGCTTTCTTTAAGGCCTTGCTGTTCCTCGGTGCGGGCGCGGTCATCATCGGCATGCATCATGATCAAGATATCCGCAACATGGGCGGCTTGTCCAAGTACATGCCAGTGACCTGGATGACCAGTTTGCTCGGATCACTCGCGCTGATCGGCACGCCGTTCTTTTCCGGTTTTTATTCCAAAGACTCCATTATTGAAGCAGTACATGCAACGCATATTCCCGGCGCCGAGTTTGCGTTGTTTGCGGTACTGGCGGGTGTATTCGTCACCGCGTTCTACTCGTTCCGCATGTACTTTCTGGTGTTTCATGGCGAGGAACGTTTCGGCAAGCCGCACGCTAACGGGCATGATCATCATGGCGAGCACCATGGTCTCGCACCCGGCCAAAAACCGCATGAAGCCCCGTGGGTCGTGACTTTACCTTTGGTGCTGCTAGCCATACCTTCGATTTTCATCGGGTTTATCACCATCGGCCCGATGTTGTTCGGTGATTTTTTCAAAGGCGTCATTTTTGTGAGCAGCAAGCATGTGGCAATGACCGAGCTTGCCAGGGCATTCCATGGCCCGACTGAAATGGCGATTCATGCGCTCACAACTGCGCCATTCTGGCTGGCAGTGGCCGGTGTGGCGAGTGCCTATTACTGTTACATGATCAATCCGCGTGTGCCGGCCTGGTTCTACGATACGTTCAAGGGCGTACATACGCTGCTCGACAACAAGTACTACATGGACAAAATCAACGAGCTGGTGTTTGCTGCCGGGGCGCGCGGTATCGGACGTGGCTTGTCAAAAGTGGG
>JBJTXC010000012.1:0-4513 GCA_046082065.1 Burkholderiaceae bacterium | reverse complement strand
TGCGCGCCAAACAGAAAAATCTCGGCATTGCGGATGATGACGTAGGCTTCTTTCAGCTGCGCGCGCCCGGCGCGGATGGATTTCACCTCCCAACCCTCAAGCACCATGCCTGCCTCGTACCGCTCCTCGATGAAGTAATCGTGAAACGCTTTCTTGTTGTCGACAATGCTCATGAAGTGGAACGTGCGTCGTATGCTCGGTGGGTGTCGTGGAAGTAGCGGCTGTGGTGCACGTGGTGGGCGTAGTGGTTGTGGTCAGCTAGGTCGGTATGGTCGGCGCAATAAAGCTGGAAAAAATTGTGGTTGTCGCGGGTGGGCTCTATGGGTGCGGGCATGGAGCGCGCAGCGTGCTCCGGTAAAATCGCAACCATGGATTCTAACAAACCCCCTCATGGCCGTTGTTCATAAATCTGTATTGCTGCCTTTTAGTGCTGAGCAGATGTTTCGGCTGGTCGACAAGGTGGAGGATTACCCCGCATTCCTGCCTTGGTGCGGGGGTGTTGAGGTACGCGAGCGCGAGGCCGACCGCTTGGTGGCGTCTATTCAAATCAATTACCACGGCGTGAAGCAAACCTTCGCCACAGAAAATCGTAATACACCGCCAACGCAGATGACCATGAAACTGGTCGAGGGGCCATTCAGACAGCTCGACGGTACCTGGCAATTTACGCCATTGCGCGAAGATGCCTGCAAGATCGAGCTTGATTTGCATTTTGAGTTTTCAAGTGGTCTGCTGGAAAAATTGATCGGGCCGGTATTTTCAAAAATAGCAGACAGTTTTGTAGACTCTTTCTGCAAACGCGCCGAGGTGGTGTATGGCTGAATCCAAGGCGATGGGCCTGCACACATTGAGAGTTCGGGTTTGCTACGCACTGCCAGAGCAGCACTTTCTTCAAGAGCTACATATGCATGCGGGTGCGACGATTGCGCAAGTAATTCAAGACTCTAAGTTCTTGGAGCAATTCCCGCACATCGATTTGGCACAGCAACGAGTAGGCATCTTTGGCAAGCTGAAAACGATGGACACCGTCGTACGTGAGGGTGATCGAATCGAGATTTATCGCGCACTTCAGGCAGATCCAAAAGAGACACGGCGTAGGCGCGCCGCCCACCGCAAACCCGCCAAAAACTGACATCCAAACACCAATGGATACCGGCCTGCGCCGGCTTCGCTAGCCTGTCAGGGCGGGGAGTGAGTTTCTGTATAATTCGCTTTTGCGCCGATAGGATTTGCTATGCGTCTGATCCAGAAAGCACTCACGTTCGATGATGTGCTGCTCGTTCCGGCCTATTCGGCCATCCTGCCGAAAGACACCTCGCTCAATACCCGCCTGACTCGCAACATCTCGCTGTCGATCCCTTTGGTTTCCGCGGCGATGGATACTGTCACAGAGTCGCGACTCGCAATCGCCATTGCACAAGAAGGCGGCATTGGCATTATTCACAAGAACCTCACCGCCAGAGAGCAAGCGCGCGAAGTCGCAAAGGTCAAACGCTTCGAAGCTGGAGTCGTGCGTGATCCAATCACCATTCCGCCCACCATGAAAATCCGCGATGTGATCGCGCTTTCGCAGCAACACGGTATTTCAGGTTTTCCGGTAGTCGAGGGTAAAAATGTGGTGGGCATCATCACCAACCGTGATCTGCGGTTTGAAGAAGAGCTGGACGCTGAAGTTCGCCAGAAAATGACGCCGCGCGAGAAGCTGGTCTACGTAAAAGAGGGCGCTGACCCGGTCGAGGCTAAACGATTGATGAACAAGCACCGTCTTGAGCGTGTGTTGGTCGTCAACGATGCATTCGAGTTGCGCGGACTCATCACGGTCAAAGATATTTTCAAATCCACCGAGCACCCGAATGCGGCCAAGGATGATCAAGGCAAACTGCGTGTTGGTGCTGCAGTCGGTGTTGGTCCTGATAATGATGAGCGCGTTGAGTTATTGGTGGCCGCAGGTGTGGACGTGGTGGTGGTAGACACTGCGCATGGTCACTCGCAAGGTGTGCTCGATCGTGTCAAATGGGTGAAGCGACGCTACCCCGACGTGGAAGTTATCGGCGGGAACATTGCAACCGCCGAGGCGGCGATAGCGTTGCGTGACGCCGGCGCCGATGGGGTAAAGGTTGGTATCGGCCCGGGCTCAATTTGTACCACCCGCATTGTGGCGGGTGTGGGTGTGCCGCAAATCACTGCGATCTCGAATGTGTCGAAAGCGCTCGAAGGTAGCGGCATTCCCTGCATCGCTGATGGTGGCATTCGCTTTTCTGGAGATATCTCGAAGGCACTTGCCGCAGGCGCGTCTTCAGTGATGATGGGCAGTATGTTTGCGGGTACTGAAGAAGCTCCGGGCGAAATTATTTTGTACCAAGGCCGTAGCTACAAGTCATACCGCGGAATGGGCAGCCTGGGGGCGATGTCGGATGGCTCGGCTGATCGCTACTTTCAAGATGCTTCGAATAACGCCGACAAGCTCGTGCCTGAAGGTATCGAAGGCCGCGTGCCGTACAAAGGTAGTGTGCTGGCGATTTTGTATCAGCTAGTCGGCGGTGTGCGATCTTCCATGGGTTATTGCGGCTGTGCGACGATCGATCAGTTACGAGAGAAAGCGCAGTTTGTCGAGATCACCTCGGCAGGCATGCGTGAATCGCACGTCCATGATGTGCAGATCACGAAAGAAGCGCCGAATTACCGCGCCGACTAATGCACTCAAAAATTCTAATTCTGGATTTCGGCTCGCAAGTCACGCAGCTGATCGCGCGTCGTGTGCGCGAAGCCGGTGTGTTCTCTGAGGTGCATCCTTATGATGTGAGCGATGAGTTCATCCGTGGCTCAGGGGCCGCCGGCATTATTTTGTCGGGCGGGCCGAGTTCAGTCACGGAAGGTGACACACCGCGTGCGCCACAAGCCGTATTTGAACTTGGCGTACCGGTACTCGGTATTTGCTACGGCATGCAAACCATGGCGGCGCAGTTGGGTGGCAAAGTCGACAATGGTCTGGTACGCGAATTTGGTTATGCCGAGGTACGCGCGCGTGGTCATACCGCGCTGCTGAAAGACATTAACGATTTCGTTACACCCGAAGGCCACGGCATGCTGAAGGTGTGGATGAGTCATGGCGACAAGGTGAATGAATTACCGCCCGGCTTCAAGTTAATGGCCTCGACCGATAGTTGCCCGATCGCGGGCATGGCTGATGAAGCACGCAGGTTCTATGCGGTGCAGTTTCATCCCGAGGTGACACACACTTTGCAAGGTACGGCGATTCTTGGTCGTTTTGTGCATGAAATCTGCGGCTGCAAGGCTGACTGGAACATGCCTGATTACGTTGCTGAAGCGATTGAAGCAATTCGACAGCAAGTGGGCGATGAAGAAGTGATTCTCGGTTTATCGGGGGGTGTGGATTCCAGTGTGGCTGCGGCGCTGATACATCGTGCGATTGGGCAGCAACTTACCTGTGTATTTGTCGATCATGGGCTGCTTCGTTTAAACGAAGGCCAGATGGTGATGGATATGTTCGGCAAAAACCTCGGCGTGAAAGTGATAAGGGTTGACGCCACCGAGCAATTCATGAGCAAGCTGTCTGGCGTATCTGAGCCCGAGCAAAAACGAAAAATCATCGGCAAAGAATTTGTTGAAGTATTTCAGGCTGAAGCCAGCAAGCTGAAAAATGCACGCTGGCTTGCACAAGGCACCATCTACCCGGATGTGATCGAGAGCGCCGGCAAAGGCAAGAAGGGCGCGCACACCATCAAGAGTCACCAAAATGTAGGCGGTTTGCCAGAGACCTTGAATCTCAAACTGTTGGAACCTTCGCGCGATTTATTCAAGGATGAGGTTCGCAAACTGGGTGTGGCACTTGGGCTGCCGCATGATATGGTGTACCGACATCCTTTCCCCGGCCCGGGTCTTGGTGTACGCATCTTGGGTGAAGTGAAAAAAGAGTACGCCGATCTGCTGCGTCGTGCTGATGCAATTTTTATTGAAGAGCTGCGCAATACCCCGATACCGCTATCGCAAGAGCTAGCACAGGGTGCGCCAGTAGGGCATTTTCATAAGGACTGGTATGACGCCACCAGCCAAGCCTTTGCAGTATTTCTCCCAGTGAAGTCGGTGGGTGTGATGGGTGATGGCCGCACCTATGAATATGTGGTCGCGCTGCGTGCGGTGCAGACACAAGACTTTATGACTGCGCATTGGGCACATTTGCCGCATGAATTGCTGGCGCGGGTATCGAATCGCATCATCAATGAAGTACGCGGCATTAATCGCGTGGTGTACGACATCTCAGGAAAGCCGCCGGCGACGATAGAGTGGGAGTAGAAACTATTACGTAAGTAGTTGATTTATATAGGTTTTGTAGTTACACAAAACAGACACACGCCCAACTAAGTTGTTGATTTAGTTGGGCGTTGGCATTAAAGTTACACGTAAAGCTACACAACGCTGTAGCCGTTCAAAAACGTAGTAACCCAACACACATATGCCGCTAAAAAAACAAACGTTTAATGACGACGAGATA
>JBJTXC010000011.1:0-2148 GCA_046082065.1 Burkholderiaceae bacterium | reverse complement strand
CTGCAATTCGTAATCGGCGATATTTTTCTTGGCGACTTCGAGCGCATCAATCGATAGGTCCTGCGCGTCAATCTGCGCATTCGGAAACGCATCCGCCAGCATGATCGCAAGACAACCCGAGCCGGTACAAAGTTCGAGTACATTCATCGCCGCGTCAGGATCGGATACCCATGGCTGGAACTGCTCGGGGATCAGCTCGGCAATAAACGATCGTGGCACGATCACGCGTTCATCTACATAGAAGCGATAGCTGCCAAGCAATGCCTCATGCGTGAGGTAAGCCACGGGCACCCGGTCTTGCGCGCGACGCTCAATCAAAGTAAGTAATGTCTCGATCTCGGTGGCTGTCAATCGCGCATCAAGGAAGGGCTCCAGGCGAGCTAGTGGCAGCTTCAGCGTGTGCAGAAGTAAGTAGGCCGCCTCGTCAAAGGCGTTATCACTACCATGACCGAAGTAGAGTTGCGCAGTATTGAAGCGGGTGACTGCGTGACGCAGGACATCACGCAAGGTTTGGAAAGGCGCATCCATAAAATAAATCCGTGAGCCTGCAACTACCCCGGCAGCAGCAATTGCTCCAGCGTTCTGCGGTAGATATTTTTGAGTGGCTCGATTTCGGACACAGCGATGTGCTCGTCGATCTTGTGAATGCTGGCATTGGTCGGACCAAACTCCACTACTTGCGGACAAATTTGTGCAATGAAGCGGCCATCGGAGGTGCCGCCGGTAGTCGAGAGTTCGGTATCAATACCTGTCTCGTCTTTGATGGCTGATGAGAGCGCATCACTCAAGGTGCCACGCGGTGTGAGGAAGGGTAAGCCGCCAACAATCCACTTCAAATCGTAGTCAAGGCCGTGTTTATCCAGCACTGTATGTACCCGCTGCTGCAAGCCTTCAACCGTGCTTGAGGTGGCAAAGCGAAAATTGAAATCAACTACGCATTCACCGGGGATCACATTCGATGCCCCAGTGCCGGCATGAATGTTCGACATTTGCCATGAGGTCGGCAGGTAATACTCATTGCCCTGATCCCATTCAATCGAGGCTAACTCAGCCAGTGCCGGCATGGCCAGATGAATCGGGTTCTTCGCCATGTGCGGGTAGGCGATATGGCCCTGCACGCCCTTGATCACGAGTTTGCCGGACATGGTGCCGCGTCGGCCATTCTTGATCATGTCGCCGATGTGCTTGACCGACGTTGGCTCGCCCACGATGCAGTAATCAAGTTGTTCGCCACGTGCTTTCAACCGATCGCACACGATCACGGTGCCATCGATCGCCGGGCCTTCTTCGTCGCTGGTGATGAGAAACCCAATCGAGCCTGTGTGGTTCGGGTGCGCGGCGACGAATTCTTCAACCGCCACGACCATCGCTGCGAGTGAAGTCTTCATGTCCGCGGCACCACGACCGTATAACTTGCCGTCGCGATGCGTGGGAATGAAGGGATCAGAAGACCAGCGCTCCAGCGGGCCAGTGGGTACCACATCGGTATGGCCAGCAAATACCAACAGCGGTTGCGCTTTACCGCGCCTTGCCCAGAGGTTGGTCACCTCGCCTGAAGCGATGGTTTCGCAATCAAAACCGAGCGGCGACAAACGCTCGGCCATTTTCAACTGACAGCCACCGTCGGCCGGCGTGACTGAATGCAGCGAAATAAGTTGCTCAGTCAGGGCAAGCGTCTTGCTCATGTTTTGAGTGTTTTTTTGTAGAGATCAGCGTCGAAGCCTACCAGCACCTGATCTTTCATGCAGAGCACGGGCCGTTTGATGACGCTGGTGTTTTCCAGCATGAGTGTTGTAGCAGTCGCCGCGTTGACTACGGAAGCTTTGGTCGCGTCAGGCAGGTTACGCCAGGTCGTGCCTTTTTTATTGACGAGCGTTTCCCAAGCGACTTGCTTCAACCAGGTCGAGATGGCCGCTTTATCGAGGCCCGCTTTTTTGAAGTCGTGAAACTGATAGGCAAGCCCGACCTGATCGAGCCAGGTGCGGGCTTTTTTTACGCTATCGCAGTTGGGGATGCCGTACAGCGTGATCATTTTGTCGGCCTAAAAAAGCACTGGATCCCGGCCTACGCCGGGATGACTCACCAACGGGTTTAGGCTTTCACTGCCTTCATCCTGGCGTAGTCCGGGATCCAGCGTATTCGCTGATA
>JBJTXC010000010.1:0-8386 GCA_046082065.1 Burkholderiaceae bacterium | reverse complement strand
AAAAAGCCCGCCGCGAAAAAGAACTCAAAGACAAAGAACGTGAAATTGCGCGCGAACGTGAGCGTGCACGTGAACGTGAAGCTGCCAAAGAGCGTGAACTCGCGCGTGAACGCGAAGCAGCCAAAGAGCGCCAGGCTGCAGCGGAAGCCGCCAAAGCACGCGAGAGCAACAAAGAGCGTGTGGTGAGCTATGCACGCGACCAGTCCAAGCCGAATGGCACCGTACCCGGCACCAAAGTACCCGCTTACACCTCTGGCGGCGCTGCGAAGCCGGAGTAAACCAACTTTAGATCGCCCGACGATGCCACCTGCGGGTGGCATTTTTTGTTGTAGGTTGCGGTGGATGTACGCTCGGTATGCAGATCAAACATCCGCGTGAATCAATTGACCGAATGATACGCAAATATGATGCACCCATATCGAATTCAAGCGTATGATGAGCCTGTTAATCCATTCATGAATCCATTCAATAATCCATGCGGGCTCACGCTGAATCGATCCGCCGCCGATTGGCGCAGGGGCCAGCCACACCCAAGCAACTTGTTGATTTAATTGGATTTAGTCAACCAAGTCTGTCACGAGCCCTGGTTCATTTGGGGCCGGCGCTGGTACGTATGGGTGCTGCCCGATCCATTCAATATTTTTTGCGAGACGACGCTCGCAGCCTGTCGGACTTGAGTATTCACCGGGTTGATCAGCGCGGTGCACTCGACCGGCTGGGCTACATGGTGCCGGTTCGCCCCGACGGTTTTATAACGTTTCCGGAGAGAGGCAAAGCCAGCTTAAATGAGGGCCTGCCGTGGTGGTTGCACGATATGCGACCGCAGGGTTACCTCGGTCGGGCCTATGCGCAGAAGCACGCGCGCACGCTGGGTTTACCTGACAGCGTGAGCGACTGGAGCGATACGCATGCATTGCTTGCCATGCTGCGGCATGGTCATGACATGGTCGGCAATCTGCTCATTGGCGACCATGCGGTGCATCGATTTATTCAGTACGAGGGTGCCGAACCTGTTGTGGCAGCAGCTAAACCGTCGCAATACGCAGAGCTCGCTCGTCGTGCTGCAGATGGCGAACCAGCGGGGTCTTCGGCGGGTGGTGAGCAACCCAAGTTCACTGCGTATGCGATGACCGATGCGGGCGCACGTCATGTCATTGTCAAGTTCAGCGAAGTTGAAAGCGGACCAGTGGCCGAACGCTGGCGAGATCTGCTACTGGCAGAACATCTGGCCCTGCTGAGCTTGCGGGATGCAGGCATCAGCGCAGCGCAAAGCTGCATCATCGATACGGCAGATCAGCGATTTCTGGAAGTGGTCCGCTTTGATCGGGTCGGTCGCTCGGGTCGGCGTGGCATGCATTCACTCGCAGCACTCGATGCCGCATTTGTCGGTTTGGGCAATGGATCCTGGCCCAGCATTACGCGAATACTGGCCGCTGAGCGTCGGGTTGATACAGCATCAGTTGAGGCAGCCGCTTTGCTGTGGACGTTTGGCACGCTGATTGGCAATACCGACATGCATCTCGGTAATCTGTCGTTCATGGATGATCACGGGCCACCCTACCAACTGGCCCCCGCCTACGATATGACTCCGATGGCGTTCCGCCCTCGCAATAGTGGCGCCCTACCAGATCGATTGGCTGCACCAAAAATCAGTCTCGACGTACCGAGTGTTATCTGGCGTCGAGCATTCTCGGTGGCCGAGAATTTCTACGCACGAGTAAAAGCCCACGGTCAATTCAGCGCACGATTTGCGCCGTGTATCGAGGCACTGGATAGCCATCTGAGCACCGCCAACACAATGCTGGCGCGCCTGGCCTGATTCAACCACCGTAGGCATCGACTAACACTTCGATGCGGCGGTTTTTAGCGCGACCCTCGCGCGTATCATTTGGTGCCACCGGACGTGTATCGGCCATACCGCGCACGACGACACGCTCGCGAGATACGCCTGCATACGCGGTGAGGTAGTCAGCCACCGACGACGCACGCGCACCAGACAAATCCCAATTTGAGCGATAGCGCGCGTGGCCGCTGAGAGGCGATGCATCAGTATGACCTTCGATGGTGATACGCCCACCGGTCTTGGCAATCGCTTCACCCACTTTTTTCAGCATCGGCGTGGCCTCGGGTGAGAGATCGGCACTGGCCGGATAAAAACTACCCTGCACTGCCATGCGGACAACAATACGCTCGCCATCACGTTCGACTTGGGCCTCGCCTTGCTCGATTTCTTTTGACAATGCTTCACGCAATTGTCTTATCTGGCGTGCCAACTCAGCGCCGCGGTCGACTGGTTCGCCTTCACGCACCTCCACCGGCGTTTCCACTTGCGCCTGCGCTTCGGCGATCCGTGCGTACAGATCGATCATCTCTTGCGGCAGCAAGCCATTGCTACGCGCCGGCAGTTGAATCAGCAATCGACCATTTTCTGTGGTGACCTGTACCTTTTTACCGACCAGATCAGTCGACAACTCTTTTTGTAGTTTGCCGAGGTCTTTGGCGAGTTGCTCGGGAAGCGGTAATTTTTCTTCGGTGGGGCCCGCAACTAATTGCGTCTCTGCCGGTGGCGGCTCGACTGGCGGTGGTTTCTCGGCACGCCCTAATGATTTTTGCAGCGAGCCACTGACATTGCGGAAGTGTTCGGGGTTGAGATCAGAGAACGACAACACCAACAAGAAAAACGCCAGCAATAGCGTAATCATGTCTGCGAAAGTAACGATCCATAGTGGCGCACCGTGTCGAACAGCAGGCTCTTCATCTTGCGCGGTGATGCTGTCAAACAGCGTCACCGGCATGCGGGCTGCGTCTTCTTCTTTTTCTTGCGGCTTCATCGGTTTAGGCGTTATCAGCCGCTTCCGCTTCTTCTTTGTCTTGCTTGGGTTCCGGCAAGGCGATCGGTGCGGATTCTTCGTGCGGCAAATTGCCCATCAACAGATCAGGCAAGAGACGCGGATCACCACCTTTGTGTATGAACAGCACACCCGCCATCGCCATTTCGTAATTGCGCTTGACGCGCTTGCCATGGCCGTTGATCTTTTGCACCAGCGGACCAATCACCACGTTGGCCAAAATTGCACCATACAGCGTGGTTAGCAGCGCTACCGCCATACCCGGGCCAATCGTGCGTGGATCATTCACGCCACCCATCATGATGACCAGACCAATCAGCGTACCGATCATGCCCATACCAGGTGCCAACTCCTGCGCATACGCAAAAAAATCACGCGCCTGCTCGTAGCGGATTTTCATTTCGGTGATCTCGCGCAGCAGCGCATCTTTGAGCAGTGCATGGTCAATACCATCGACCCACATACGCACTGCTTTGGCGATGAAAGCGTCTTTGTATTCGCGGTCTTCGAGGGTAATCATCCAGCGATCATCGTAGCGCGCAACACGCCCCACGGCGATCAACTCGTCGATCATCTCAGTGAGTGGCATGGGCTTGGTAGTGAGCACCTCGCGCGCAGTGGTGTAAGCGGCCCTGAATTCGCCCATGGTACTTTTTGACAGCACCACCAGAAACGTGCCGCCAAACACAATAAATACTGCGGGCAAATCAAAAAACTGCAAAAACCGGCCGCCGGTAGCAATGGCGATCAGCAGCAAGGCGCCCAGCACTCCAATCAGACTGGCGATATCCATGTTGGCAAACCCTCAGAGAATTGCGCTCACGCGGAGCGCAGTCGGTACTTGTCGATTTTTTCTATCAGCGTGGTGCGCTGCAGATTCAATAGGCGCGCAGTCTTCGATACATTACCGTCGGCGCGATCCAACGCTTGTTCGATATAGGCGCGTTCAATTTGTGCCATGCGCTCTTTGAGCGAGACGCCCTCTGGTGGCAGCACCGTACCGCCCTGTGCCAGCATGATGATGTCTTCGACATCATTACGCACCGGCTCCGGCTGCGCGGATGGCATGTTGGCAGGCTCATCATGCGACACCGCGAACATCTGCAGCACATCGGCCGCATGCTCTTCTTGCGGCTCGGCGTCAGGCTGACCAGCGCGCGCTTCCTGTAATTGCTGTAAACCTTTTGGCAGCATCGAACGCGGAATCGATTTCAGCGTCAGCTTCTGGCCAGCGAACAAGGTTGAGAAACGATGAATCAAATTGGAGAGCTCGCGCACATTACCCGGCCAGTCGTAGCTCTTCATGGCGTCGATTAGATCCACCGAAAAACTGATGGCCGGTGTTTTATACGCAAACTTGTCGGCGTAATGGCGCGCCAGTATCACGATGTCGTCACCACGCTCGCGCAGCGGTGGCGTACGCAAGGGCAGTACATTCAAGCGATAGTACAAATCTTCACGAAATCGACCCGCCGAGATTTCAGCTTCCAGATCGCGATGGGTTGCGGCAACCACTCGCACATCAACCTCAACCGCACGCGACGAGCCTACGGGGTCGACTGTTTTTTCTTGCAGCACGCGCAGCAGTTTGACCTGCATATCGAGCGACAGGTCGCCAATCTCATCCAGAAACAAAGTGCCACCATGCGCCAACTCGAAACGACCGACGCGATCAGCCAGTGCACCGGTGAAGGCACCTTTGCGATGACCAAATAATTCGGACTCCATCAACTCACGTGGAATTGCCGCGCAGTTCAGCGGAACAAAATTCGCGTCGGCACGCGGCGACTGATAGTGCAGCGCCTGTGCGACCAACTCTTTGCCGGTGCCTGATTCGCCCATGACGAGCACCGTTGCGGTGGAATCCGCGATCGTATCGATCAGCTTGCGGATCTCTCGCATCGGCGGGCTGTTGCCAATGATGGGATTCGGCTGGCGCATGCGCAGTCTCTCGCGGAGAAATTCAGGGTGAGTGCGGCAGTCGCAACGCGCTGACAGGCACCCATTACCCCAATGTTTCCGAATTGAAACATAGGGGTGTCATGATGTCAACGCGATAAAAGTGCTCTTGTCATTCTGGTTATAGATACATTTTCGATAACACATTGACCAAGACCACTGCACCCGACCCCGCTACAATCCGCACAAGGAGACCGCCCCATGCTGCTACACCTGCTGCTTCCCATCGGATTTACGCTGTCGCCGCTGCTTGGTTGGGTGCTCGACATGCACTGGCTGACGCTGGTCCTCGCGATGCTGGTGCTACCACTCGCCGAATGGCTGTTTGGTCGCGTACACCCGCTTAGTCACGATCCTGCTCGTGCAATCGATAACGTAACGATCAATGCAACGCTCAACGCTACCACCGACGGACACAACCTCGTAGCTAGCAAGAGCCCGAATTACCAATGGCAGCCCTGGCTGCTGCGGTCAGTGATGCTGATGGTGATGGTGACGTGTGCCGGCTTCGCACTTCACTCGCCGCAAATGACATCGAGTAGTTTCTGGCTACTGGCACTGAGCTGCGGTTATGTTGCGGGCGGCATTGGCATCGTGCTGGCGCATGAACTTGGCCACCGACGCGCACTGATAGATCGCACGCTGGCGCGCACGCTGCTGTGCTGGATCGGCTATGGTCATTACGCGATCGAACATAACCGGGGGCATCATCGGGCGGCCGCTACCTATACCGACCCTGCCAGTGCCCGACAAGATGAAAGCCTGTGGCGCTTCATGCCGCGCTATTTCTCCGGTGTGTTTATCCATGCAGTGAGACTATCGCGACAAAAGCCCGGTCGCATCAATGAGGCACTCGCGCTGACTGCCATCAGTGTGCTGCTCTGGCTCACGCTGGCACTGTTCGCCGGCGTCGAAGCCCTTGGCTTCGTGCTGATCACCGCTGCTGTCGCGCAAACGCTGGTCGCCACCGTTGACTATGTCGAGCACTGGGGTCTGCAACGGGTCGTCGTTGATGGCAAGCCGGAGCGTATGGCACCACAACATATCTGGGACTGCGCTAACAGCATCTCGGATGCGCTGCTGTTTAATTTGCCGCGGCATGCCGCACATCATCTCGAGCCCTCGCTCGATTGCAATGCATTACGACGCGTGAATGCATCACCGCAAATGCCGACCGGTTACGCGGGCATGTCGTTACTGTCTGCTATCTGGCCGCTGTACCGTCAGATCATGACACCGCGATTGCCGAGTACTGCGCCAGCTGCGGCAAACATGGCTTTACATGCCTGAGGTGTTTGGATGAATGATTCAACTTGAATGGCTCGCATGTCAATGGTATCGAGGCCAGTGTTTGAATCACGACAGTTTTTATTGAGTGCGATCGTCGAAATTGAATCACCAAAAATATGATTGAGTAGCATCACCGAGTTCGAATCATTGGAGACCTGATTGAGCACTATCGCCGAGTTGCGCCGGATTTTAAAAAACAATCACACCATCGCCGTGGTAGGGCTTTCTGCTGATTGGTACCGCCCCTCTTACTTCGCCGCCAAGTACATGCAAGAGCATGGCTTTCGGGTTATTCCGGTCAACCCAAAGTACGATGAGATTCTGGGCGAGAAGTGCTACCCCAACCTCAAAGCCATTCCTGATGCTGTTGATATTGTGGATGTATTTCGCAAACCGGAAGACTGCGTACCGATTGCGCACGACGCCGTTGCGATTGGCGCCAAAGTCTTCTGGATGCAACTCGGCGTCGTTAACGAAGAAGCAGCGCGGGTCGCCGAGGCCGGCGGGCTCGACGTGGTGATGGATCGCTGCGTCAAAATCGAATATGCACGTTTGTTTGGTGGCCTGAGCTGGTTTGGCGTCAACACCAAGGTTATTTCTGCACGCCGTCCTGTCTAAAATTTTTTTGCCATGGCCAAAGACCACGTCTACGACTTCGACACCTTATGCTTGCACGCCGGGCAAATGCCCGATGCCGCCACCGGTGCGCGCGCAGTGCCTATCTATCAAACGACATCGTATGTATTTGATAGTGCTGATCATGCGGCGAGTTTGTTCAACTTGCAAACCTTCGGCAATGTGTACTCGCGGCTATCGAATCCTACGGTTGCTGTACTGGAAGAGCGAATCGCAGCATTAGAGAATGGTCGCGCGGCGGTGGCCACGAGCAGCGGTATGGCAGCGCAAATGATCGCGATACTGAATGTGTGCGAAGCCGGTGACGAGATTGTTGCCGCGCGCACGCTCTACGGTGGCACCTATACGCAGCTGGATGTGAACTTACGCAAGCTCGGTATTAACACCACGTTTGTCGATAGCGACGATCCGAGCAGCTTCGCGCGCGCGATCACACCTAAAACCAAGCTGCTGTACGCAGAGACGATTGGCAACCCGTCGATGAATGTGCTCGACATTCAAAAGGTGACAGATATCGCAAACGCGCATGATCTGCCGCTATTCATCGATAACACCTTCGCCTCGCCGTATTTATGCCGACCGTTTGAATGGGGCGCCGCGATTGTGATGCACTCGGCGACGAAGTTCATTGGTGGGCATGGCACCACCATGGGGGGCGTGATTGTTGAATCGGGCAAGTTCAATTGGGGCAATGGCAAATTCCCCAGCATGACCGAGCCTTCCAAGGGTTATCACGGTGTACGGTTCTACGAAACCTTTGGTGACTTTGGTTTCACGATGAAGTGCCGCATGGAAGGCTTGCGCACCTTTGGCCCGGCGCTGTCACCGATGAATGCCTTCCTTCTGTTACAAGGCGTTGAAACACTGCACTTGCGTATGGAGCGCCATTGCAGCAACACGCTGCAAATTGCGCAGTTCTTGTCTGAGCATCCAAAGGTCTCGTGGGTGAACTATCCGGGGCTGCCAAATAACCGCTATCACGCACTGGCACAAAAATATTTACCCAAAGGCGCAGGTGCGGTGCTGTCATTTGGTATTAAAGGCGGCGCTGCTGCGGGTCAGCGTTTTATCGAGCAAGTCGAATTTTTATCTCACCTAGCCAACATCGGTGATGCCAAAACGCTCGTCATTCACCCAGCCTCGACGACCCACCGCCAACTGTCTGAAGAACAGCAAATCGCTGCGGGCGTACCGCCCGATCTGATTCGCCTCGCCGTCGGGATTGAATCTGTCGATGACATCCTTTGGGACATTGATCAGGCGCTCTCCAAAACCTGATCTTCGTTTTTTAAACCACTTGAAAGCCTGGCGCTCCTAGAACTCGGGAGGATTATTGGTGACCTATCTCGTCGGTATGACGTGCCTGTTGCGCGTCAGATTTCAACGACAGACAGACGATCACCATGACGCCTCTGAATCCACAATTCACCTCCGACACCTATAACCCCCATCATCAATCCACTGCTGCAGTGCCAATCGATCAGCCTGCACAAGCAAGGTGTGGTGAAAATGCTTCGCAACAACAGCAATCGCCCCAAATGCGGCAAAAAGCGTCGTCCGCATCGAATAACCCACTTTGGCTTGGCGGGGTCTCCGCACCCCGGGCCCGGAAACCACTCCACTGGGAAAACCCCACCGAACCAAAAAAAAAC
>JBJTXC010000009.1:0-3966 GCA_046082065.1 Burkholderiaceae bacterium | reverse complement strand
GATCCATACGGTGGGCAAGCCGATCTTGCCGCCAAAGTATTTCGACACGTATCAGCGGCATTCGCTGAAGACCCGGTGCGTATTTTGCGGGTGGCGCGATTTGCTGCACGATTCAATGACTTCAGTGTTGCGCCCGAGACCATGGCCTTAATGCGTCAGATGGTCAGTTCGGGTGAGGTGGATGCCTTGGTTGCTGAGCGGGTCTGGCAAGAGTTGTCACGCGGACTCCTCGAAACCACACCTTCACGCATGTTCATCCTGTTGCACGAGTCCAGTGCACTGGCTCGCATTTTCCCCGAGCTGAATGCGCTAGTTGGTATTGCGCTGCCCGAGCATGTGCGATCTGAGTCCGTTCATCAAGCAGATGAATACTCGCAGCCAGCAGCAGGTGCCGCATCAAATGCGTGGTCGACGCATCATCAAATAACCACGGATGCTTTTGCATACGCGCTCAAGGCAGCAGACTACGCGGCACAACACGATTTACCGATCGCTGTGCGCTTTGCGGTACTGCTGCCCGAGATTGGGCACGCAGCAATCGATAGCCCCCGGTTACCCGAAGATACTGTCATCGATGCGCGTGCCATAGCGCTTGCTGAGCGTGTTTGCCAGCGACTCAGGGTGCCACACGAGGTGCGTGATCTGGCCATCATGCTGGTACGCGAGCACGTCGCGGTCGCGCGCATCGAGTCGGCACCCGCCGCTGCCATGGTGAGGTTCTTTGAGCGCGGCGACGCGTTTCGCAAGCCCGCGCGTTTCCTGGCACTACTCGACGCGTGCGAATGCTTCTATGCCCATCACAGCGGCGCAACCTTCCCGCAGAAGCCCTTGCTGCAACACGCGCTCGCGGCCGCGCAATCGGTCAATGCGGGCGAGATAGCGAATGAAGTGATTCGCGCTGCTGCCGAGCGGGCTACCGAAAAAATCCCCGATGCGATCCATGCAGCGCGGGTACAGGCCGTAGCACAGGCGCTGGGCCGGGATAAGCCGCCGACTTGATTCATCGAGTCGTTGTACGATGCCGAGTCGCGCTGCCATACTTCTGCTTATAAACCCAGCAGCTCTCAGGAGAACCCGATGAACGCCCCACTCGCGTCCATGCATGCCTTGCAACCGGAAGCGATCACGCTCGACGACAAGTACACCCTCGAGCGAGGCCGGGTATTCCTGACCGGTACCCAAGCGTTGATCCGGCTGCCCATGCTGCAGCGGCAGCGTGACTTGAAGGCAGGTTTGAACACCGCCGGATTCATCAGTGGTTACCGTGGCTCGCCGCTTGGCAGCGTCGACCAAACTGCCGCCAAGGCGCAGAAATATCTCGAGGCACACCATGTGCGTTTTCAACCCGGTGTGAATGAGGATCTGGCAGCCACTAGCATCTGGGGTACGCAGCAACTCAATCTATTCCCGGGCGCGAAATACGATGGCGTGTTTGCCATGTGGTACGGCAAAGGCCCGGGCGTTGATCGTAGCGGCGACGTGTTCAAGCATGCAAATGGTGCGGGCAGCGCCAAGCATGGCGGTGTGCTGGTGCTGGCCGGTGATGATCACGCTGCCAAGTCATCAACCAATGCGCATCAAAGCGAGCACATCCTCAAAGCCTGCGGTATCCCCGTGCTGTACCCGTCGACGGTGCAAGAGTATCTGGATTACGGTTTACATGGTTGGGCAATCAGCCGCTATACCGGGCTCTGGGTGGCTATGAAATGCGTTACCGATGTAGTCGAGTCAGGCGCCACCGTGGATATCGACCCCGATCGCGTGCAGATCATCATGCCCGACGATTTCGAGATGCCGTCTGGTGGCCTGAATATTCGCTGGCCAGACGCGGTGCTTGATCAAGAAGCACGACTCGTCAATTACAAATGGTACGCAGCGCTGGCGTATGTGCGCGCCAATCAATTGAATCGCGTCATTTGGGATAGCCCGCGTGCGCGTTTCGGTATTCTGACTGCCGGCAAAGCGTATCTCGATACGCGGCAGGCGCTGGATGATCTGGGTATTGATGAACAAGTCGCGCGCGACATCGGTCTGCGTTTGTACAAGGTAGGCATGAGCTGGCCGCTTGAAGCCAGTGGGGTGCGCGCATTTGCGACGGGGTTGGAAGAAATTCTGGTGGTTGAAGAAAAACGCCAGCTGCTCGAGTATCAACTCAAGGAGGAACTGTACAACTGGCGCGATGATGTGCGGCCCCGTGTGGTGGGTAAATTTGATGATACCGGCGAGTGGAGTAACAGCCGTCGCGCGGGTCATGGCGAGTGGCTGCTGCCGGCGACTTATGAGCTCAACCCCACCCTGGTGGCTCGCGCAATTGCCTCACGGATTTCAACTTACTTTGCCGGCCATCCGGTTGAACAACGTGTGCGTGAACGACTCGCGTTCATCGAAGCCAAGGAAGCGACGCTGAAAGTCAGTCAATCTGATCCGCAAAAAGATCGCATTCCTTATTTTTGTTCTGGCTGTCCGCACAATACATCAACGCGAGTGCCAGAAGGCAGTCGTGCATTGGCCGGGATTGGTTGTCATTACATGGCGCTGTGGATGGACCGCTCGACCGCGACCGCGACGCATATGGGTGCCGAGGGCGCAACCTGGATAGGCGAGGCCCCGTTCACTGACGAGCCGCATGTATTTGCCAATATCGGCGACGGTACTTACTATCACTCGGGCTTGTTGGCGATACGCGCAGCGGTTGCGGCCAAGGTCACCATGACCTATAAAATTTTATTTAACGATGCAGTCGCCATGACCGGTGGTCAGACCCATGACGGTCCTCTAGACCCCGCCATGATCTCGCGCCAAATCGCCGCTGAAGGTGTGCAGCCGATTGTGGTGGTGACTGACGAGCCCGATAAATACCCTGCAGATACCGAATGGGGTAGTGGCGTGACAATACGTCACCGCAGTGAACTTGATGCGGTACAGCGCGAGCTACGTGAAATCAAATCGGTGTCGGCCATCATCTATGATCAAACGTGCGCCTCCGAGAAGCGTCGACGTCGCAAGCGTGGCGCCTACCCCGATCCGGCAAAACGTACCGTCATTAATGAAGCGGTATGTGAAGGTTGCGGTGACTGCAGCGCGCAGTCGAATTGCTTGTCGGTAGAGCCACTCGAAACCGAGTTGGGCCGCAAACGCCAAATCAATCAATCCACCTGCAATAAAGATTTTTCTTGTGTGCAGGGCTTCTGCCCGAGCTTTGTCACGGTCGAAGGTGGGCAGCTGAAAAAGCCCAAGAAAGCCGCTGCCAAAGATGGCAATGCGGGCAGTGCGATCGAACGCGCATCCGTATTACCAACACCTGTACTCAAGTCACTCGCGCAGCCATTTGGTGTGCTGGTCACCGGCATTGGCGGAACCGGTGTCGTCACCGTCGGCCAAATACTTGCCATGGCCGCGCACGTCGCTGGCAAAGCATGCACGGTGCTGGATATGAGTGGGCTGGCCCAAAAGGGTGGCCCGGTGATGTCGCATGTGCGACTCGCTGATTCGGATGAACATATTTTTTCAACCCGGGTAGGCACCGGCGGCGCTGATTTGCTGATCGGTTGCGATGTCTTGGTCGCGGCCAGCAAAGATGCGATATCACGCATGAGCCAGGGCCACACCCATGCGGTGGTGAATGCCACCTTGGCACCCACTGCAGCATTTGTAAAAAACCCGGATTGGGTTTATCCGGATGCGGCCTCAGTCAATGCGATTCGTACCGCCTGTGGTGATGATCATGTCGATGCCGTTCAGGCTGGCAGAATTGCCACTGTCTTGATGGGCGATTCAATCGCCACCAATATGTTCATGCTGGGTTATGCCTGGCAGCGTGGTTGGGTACCGTTGCCCGAGTCGGCGCTGCTGCAAGCCATCAAGCTGAACGGTGTGTCGGTAGATTTCAACCAGCAGTCTTTTGCATGGGGTCGCCTGGCCGCGCATGATCTCTCTGCACTCGAACAAAGCTTGAGTGCGTCAGCA
>JBJTXC010000008.1:0-4700 GCA_046082065.1 Burkholderiaceae bacterium | reverse complement strand
GCACGGATGCAACATCGGCTGGTAACCCGACTTTCGAGCCGATTCGCACGCCCGCAGTCTGGCGTCGTGAACATGCCTCGGAGACGGTGCGGGCGATGGAGCGCAATGGCACCGAGACTTACGATATACCGGCATTCCTGCGCCGGCAGGCAGACTGACCACGACATCGTTCGGCCGCTTGCAGCGATGGTCGTCGTTTGCGATCGACCGAACGAGTTCGGTTTTCCGTCAGCAGGAAATTAGCGGGCAGTGCATACTTTCGGCTGCCCGCTGGTCACCTTGGGTCCAGCGATTCATCATTAACCCTTTAATTATCGAAGGACCTCCCCATGACCATCAAAATCGGAGACCGTCTGCCAGACGGCAAGCTCGCTGAATTCATCGAAACCGAAACCGAGGGCTGCACCCTGGGCCCGAATACCTTCGACGTGGCCACGCTGGTCAAAGGTAAAACCATTGCCATTTTTGGCTTGCCAGGTGCTTTCACACCGACGTGTTCAGCGCAGCACGTGCCCGGCTATATCAAGCACGCCAAAGCGCTGCACGACAAAGGCGTCAATGAGATCTGGTGTATCTCGGTGAATGACGCATTTGTGATGGGTGCATGGGGTCGTGAGCAGGAAGCGACCGGCATTGTTCGCATGATGGCCGACGGTAACGCCGATTTCACCAAAGCGCTGGGCCTTGAATTTGATTTGAAAGGCTTTGGTATGGGTGTGCGCTCGCAGCGCTACTCGATGCTGGTCAAAGACGGTGTCGTCACGCAGTTCAATCTCGAAGCAGCGGGTAAGTTTGAAGTGTCGAACGCAGAAACCTTGCTCGGCCAACTGTAATTTGAAAACCTTGAGGCTGCGCTCTATCAGATGACGTATTCAAACCGCATCACAGCGCTAGAGCCGCAGCCTCAGTCAGTGTCTTCTGCATGATCAAACAGCGCACGATACGCGATACCGTTTCAACCACCGGCGTCGGTCTGCACTGCGGCACCCGCGTGACGCTTACCTTGCATCCGGCGGCGCCTGATCAAGGCATCGTATTTCGCCGCGTCGATTTAACGCCGGTTGTTGAACTACCTGCCAAGGCCAATGGTGTGGGCGATACCCGCATGGCCTCCGTGCTCGAGAAAGACGGTGTGCGTGTCTCGACGGTGGAGCATTTGCTGTCAGCGTGCGCTGGTCTTGGCATCGACAACCTGATTGTTGAATTGAACGCCGAAGAAATTCCCATCATGGATGGTTCTGCCGCATCCTTTGTTTTTTTGCTGCAGCAAGCGGGCTGCATTGAGCTTGGTGCGGCAAAGCGTTTCATTCGCGTGAAAAAAACTGTCGAGGTGCGCGAAGGCGAAGGCGCGCATGAAAAATGGGCTCGGCTGGAGCCATGGCATGGTTTTCGGTTGAAGTTTTTTATTGAGTTCAACCACCCTGCGGTCGATGGTTCCGGCCAGACCGCGGAAGTAGATCTGGATATCGCTTCGTATATTCAGGAAGTGGCTCGCGCACGTACCTTCGGATTCATGCAAGACGTTGAAACTTTACGCGGCATGGGGCTGGCGCGTGGCGGCTCACTTGAAAACGCGATCGTGATGGATGAGTTTCGTATTTTGAATAGCGGCGGTCTGCGTTACCGTAACGAATTCGTTCGGCACAAGATTCTGGATTCGATGGGCGATTTATATCTCGCCGGTCATCCGCTGCTGGCGAGCTACAGCGCGCATAAATCCGGCCACGGACTGAACAACAAGCTCTTGCGTGCACTGCTCGATGATGATGACGCTTACGAGATCATGACCTTCCCGACCGTAGCCACCGCACCAGCCGCTTACTCGACGCAGCTCGAGCAAGAGTGGGCGCCAGTCTGAACGCCGGTCAAATCGTCATCACGGCTTCAAATCTGATTGCGGCGTTTCAGTAAAGCCTGAACCGCATCGCGTAGCGGACTATCGTCAATCTCGCTGGCGAGTGCAGCAAACGAAGACAGCGCGCCGCTGGAAAGTTCTCGATGTTCGCGTGGCGCTGCCGGGGTGGTCTCTGGCGCCATAGGTTGCACCTTCAAACGAATCTGCTCAACCGACCATCCTTTTTCACGCAAACCTTGTTGCAACTTGGGCAGCACTTGCCTCAGGCGCGTCGCCAGCGCAGCGTTCGGCACGGCGATGTTCAGTGTGTGCTCGCGCAATTGCAGCACCCGGCAGGTGGCGAACAAGGCAGGTAGCTGCCGCTCGCAATCAGTTTGCAGCGCAGCCACCTGCTGTGCGGTCGGCAGCAGGCTGCCCAGCTTGTCATCTGAACGCAAATAGGCCAGCGGCTCGCGCGCTGCGGGGCGTGATTCCGGGCGTCGCGTCGGCGTGAAATTCGTTGCAGATTTAGCCATCCGGCAACCTTAGCACAAGGCTCTGCGGGCGGGTGATGCCAGTCAGTTAATAAAGGCCTGCATGCTAGAATCGCAGCTTCGACTTGTGCTAGCCAAGGCGCGCGGTCCTGATTTTTTCCTACCTTCGGCATGTCCCTACTCACCAAGATTTTCGGTAGTCGCAACCAGCGGCTGCTCAAACAATTTCAGAAGACCGTTCGCGAGATCAATGCACTTGAATCTGCGCTGGAGCAGTTGTCAGATGACGCGCTGAAAGCCAAGACGCCCGAGCTGAAAGCAAAGCTGGCCGCCGGTGCGCCGATTGATGATGTGCTGGTCGAGGCGTTTGCGGTTTGTCGCGAGGCCTCGCGTCGCGTGTTGAAGATGCGGCACTTCGACGTGCAGCTGATCGGCGGCATGGTGCTTCATCAAGGCAAAATCGCCGAGATGGGTACCGGCGAGGGCAAGACCCTGATGGCGACGTTACCCGCTTACCTGAATGCGCTGACGGGCAACGGCGTACACGTCGTCACCGTCAACGACTATCTCGCGCAGCGTGACGCCGAGTGGATGGGTACGCTTTACGGCTGGCTTGGTTTGACGACCGGTGTCAATCTTTCGCATGCCGCGCACGATGTCAAGCAATCGGCGTATGCCGCCGACATCACCTACGGCACCAACAATGAATTCGGCTTCGATTACCTGCGCGACAACATGGTGTACTCGCCGACCGAGCGTGTGCAACGTGGTCTGGCATTTGCGATTGTGGATGAAGTGGATTCGATTCTGATCGATGAAGCGCGTACACCGCTGATCATCTCCGGTCAGGCGGAAGACCACACCGAGATGTATCGCAAGATGAATGCATTGCCGCCGCTGCTCACACTACAAATTGGTGAGGAAACCCCGGACGGCAAAGGTGTGGTCGAAGTGCCCGGCGACTACACCAAAGATGAAAAAGCCCACACGGTTTTGCTGACGGAAGCAGGCCATGAAAAAGCCGAGCGCATCCTGACCGAGATGGGTTTGTTGGCCGAGGGCGCATCGCTGTACGACGCTGCGAATATCACCCTCATTCACCACCTGTACGCAGCACTTCGTGCGCATACGCTGTATCACAAGGATCAGCACTATGTGGTGCAGAATGGTGAAGTCATTATTGTTGATGAGTTTACCGGTCGTTTGATGCAAGGTCGGCGCTGGTCGGACGGTTTGCATCAGGCCGTTGAGGCAAAAGAAGGCGCGCGTATACAAAACGAAAACCAGACGCTGGCCTCGATCACCTTCCAGAACTACTTCCGCATGTACGGCAAGCTCGCTGGCATGACTGGCACGGCGGACACCGAAGCATTTGAGTTTCAGGAGATCTACGGTCTTGAAACAGTCGTGATCCCACCGAATCGTCCGAGTCAGCGTAAAGATCGGCAAGATCAGGTATTCAAAAATTCGGCGGGCAAGTACCGTGCGGTCATTACCGATATTCGCGATTGCTACGAGCGTGGCCAACCGGTGTTGGTGGGTACGACATCGATCGAGAACTCCGAATTAATCTCGGCGATGCTGGAAAAAGAAAAGCTGCCGCATAACGTACTCAACGCCAAGCAGCACGCGCGCGAAGCCGAGATCGTGGCGCAGGCGGGTCGTCCCAAAATGATCACCATCGCGACCAACATGGCCGGTCGTGGTACCGACATCGTGTTGGGCGGTAATGTCGATAAGCAGATTCAGATCATTGAAGCGAATGGTGCACTGTCAGCCGACGACAAAGCGGCACGCGGTAAAACACTGCGCGATGAGTGGCAATCGCTGCACGAGCAAGTGGTGAATGCGGGTGGTTTGCACATCATCGGTACCGAACGTCACGAATCGCGTCGTATTGATAACCAGCTGCGTGGTCGTTCCGGTCGTCAAGGCGACCCCGGATCTTCACGGTTTTATTTATCGCTGGATGATCCGCTGCTGCGTATTTTTGCCGGTGATCGAGTGCGCGCAGTGATGGAACGGCTGAACATGCCGGAGGATGAGCCGATTGAAGCGGGTATCGTTTCGCGCTCGATTGAATCCGCGCAGCGCAAGGTTGAAGCGCGTAACTTCGATATTCGCAAGCAGTTGCTTGAGTATGACGATGTCGCCAATGATCAGCGTAAGGTTATTTACCAGCAGCGCAATGAATTGCTCGAAGCCGAACTAATGACCGAGACCAGCCTCGCGCTGCGTCATGGCGTTTTCAGCGATCTGTTCAGGCTGTATGTGCCCGAAGGCTCGATGGAAGGGCAGTGGGAGCTCGACGCATTGCAAGATGCATTATTGCGCGAGTAGCAAATCGAGCTACCCGTCAAAGCCATGCTTGA
>JBJTXC010000007.1:0-5729 GCA_046082065.1 Burkholderiaceae bacterium | reverse complement strand
ATGCGGCGTCTCTGCTTTGGCGTTCAGCCCGCGAATCACCCGCCCGGAAAAACGCCCGCACAAATCAGGCGCGGTAATTTTGACTGGCAATGTTTCATCATGATTGACTGCGACCTGCTTGAACGCCGGTTGCGACAATGTGGTGCCGGTGAGCGCCGCCACTTCACGCGCCACACCAAGCACTGACAAACAGTCTGCCCGGTTAGGCGTTAACTTGATCGTGAATTTCAGATCATTCAGCTGGTAGTAATCACGAAAATTTCGACCGACCGGTGCGTCGTCCGGCAACTCGAGTAAGCCGCCATGATCTTCTGATAGCTTGAGTTCACGCGCCGAGCACAGCATGCCCTGCGACTCAACCCCGCGCAGCTTGCCGAGTTTGATCTCGAATGGTTTGTCGTCTTCTGTCGGCGGCAATTTCGCACCGATCATCGCGCAAGGCACTTTCAAGCCAGCACGCACATTCGGCGCACCGCACACAATATTCAGCAGGGTGCCGGTGCCTGCATCCACCTGACACACGCGTAGCCGATCTGCGTTGGGATGCGGCTCAACCTGCATCACCTGCGCCACCACCACATGGGTAAACGGTGGCACCACCGGCTCGACCTCTTCAACTTCGAGCCCGGCCATGGTGAGCAGATGCGCTAATTCATCCGAGTTCAGTGTCGGATCAACCAGCGTTCGCAACCAGTGTTCAGAAAATTGCATCGCGTGCTTGCTCGGGTGTCAGTTGAATTGCTTGAGGAATCGAAGATCACCTTCGTAAAACAAACGAAGGTCGTTGATGCCATACCGCAGCATCGTGAGTCGCTCAAGACCCGAGCCAAATGCAAAGCCAATGAAGCGCTCCGGATCAAGGCCCATGTTGCGCAAGACGCTTGGGTGAACCTGCCCGGCGCCTGATACTTCCAGCCAGCGGCCTTTCAAGGGGCCGGAGCCAAACGCAATATCGATCTCTGCCGAGGGCTCGGTGAACGGAAAATACGAAGGGCGAAACCGCACCTGCAAATCGTCAGTTTCAAAAAACGCTTTGACGAAACCGAGATACACACCCTTGAGATCAGCGAAGCTGATGTCGGTGTCGATCCACAATCCCTCCACCTGATGAAACATCGGCGAGTGCGTGGCATCACTATCAACACGGTATGTGCGGCCCGGTGCGATCACTTTGATCGGTGGCTGATGCATCTTGGCATAGCGCACCTGCATCGGGCTGGTATGCGTGCGCAACAGCAGCGGTTTGCCGCTGCTGTCGTTATGGTCGATGTAAAACGTATCTTGCATCGAGCGCGCGGGGTGATTCTCCGGGCTGTTGAGTGCAGAGAAGTTGGTCCAGTCGGTTTCGATCTCGGGGCCATCTGCCACATCAAAACCAATCGATGCAAATATTTGCTCGATGCGTTCCCATGAGCGCATCACTGGATGAATGCCCCCGACGCTACGGCCGCGCCCCGGCAAGGTGACATCAATTGATTCAGCATTCAGACGCGCTTGCAGCTGGGCATCTGACAGCGCATTACGGCGCGCATTGAGCAAGGCTTCGATCTGGTCTTTGGTGGCATTGATCAGCGCGCCCTGCGCACGGCGCGCCTCGGGGTCGAGCTTGCCCAAGCCTTTCATTTGCTCGGTGATCAAGCCACTCTTGCCGAAGTATTTTGCTTTCGCGTTTTCGAGCGCGGCAGCGTCCAGCGCTGCAGCGAAGTCCGCGCCAGCGGCAACGACGAGTTGGTCCAGAGAGCTCATGCGTGTGCTTGAAAATGGCAACGGGGCACGGGCTTACACCTCATGCCCCGCAGAGACGCCGCGATTTAAGCGACGCCAACGCCAGTGGCCGATCAGGCTGCGATGGTGGCCTTGACCTGGTTCACGATCGCGGCGAACGCAGGTTTGTCAGTCACCGCCATATCCGCCAGCACTTTACGGTCGAGCGCGATCTCCGCTTTTTTCAGACCGTTGATGAATTTGCTGTAGGTCAGGCCATGCTCGCGGGTCGCCGCGTTGATACGGGTGATCCAGAGCGCGCGGAACACACGCTTTTTATTGCGACGATCGCGATAGGCATACTGCCCTGCGCGCATCACCGCTTGCTTGGCGACGCGATAAACACGGCTACGACGACCGCGGTATCCCTTGGCGGCGTCTAAAACTTTTTTGTGACGGGCCCTTGCCGTGACCCCACGTTTTACTCTAGGCATAGTCTGCTCCTGTGGTGGTCGTTGGCTTAGGCAAACGGCATCATCGCGCGGACTGCGTCGACGTTCGTATCATGAACATCAACCGCTCCACGCAACTGGCGCTTGTTCTTGGTGGTTTTCTTGGTCAGGATGTGGCGCTTGAATGCTTGGCCACGTTTGACGGTACCGCCTGGGCGCACGCGAAAACGCTTCTTCGCGCTGCTTTTGGTTTTCATTTTTGGCATGACAAATCCACCCTTTTTCGGGCGGCTCCATTATTAGACGATGACAGGTGGCAGCAATTTCACTGCGCTTGGATGCCTGAGCTCGCTTATTGTTGATGGCAGATACCGCGCGCCATCACCGATGCCCCGCCAGAAAGCAGCGGAGCCCAAAATTATATCAAGAAAATCAGCGCCTTAGCAAGTGCGGGCAAATTCTGCCGGTCACTTCTTCTTTTTGGGGGCCAGCACCATCACCATCTGCCGGCCTTCCATCTTGGGAAACTGCTCAACCTGGCCGAAGGGCTCGAGATCGAGCTTGAGGCGCTCGAGCATGCGCACGCCAATTTCCTGGTGCGCCATTTCGCGGCCACGAAAGCGTAGTGTGATCTTGGTCTTGTCGCCTTCTTCCAGAAATTTGACCAGATTGCGCAGCTTGATGTTGTAGTCGCCGTCGTCGGTACCGGGACGAAATTTGACTTCTTTGACCGAGATGACTTTTTGCTTGAGCTTGGCTTCGTGCGCGCGTTTCTGCTCTTGGTATTTGAATTTGCCATAGTCCATCAGTCGACAGACAGGCGGCTGCGCAGTGGGCGCGATCTCGACGAGATCGACATCTGCTTCTTCAGCCATTCGGAACGCGTCGGCCAGACTAACAATGCCGATCGCTTCATTCTCTACGCCAGACAGGCGAACCTCGGGTGCAGTGATTTCACCGTTGATACGGTGCGATTTATCAGTAGCTATTGCCGTTTCCTTCTAAAGGTCCAAAAAAGACGCCGTGCGTCTGATGCGGGCAGGCCTGACAGGGTATCCGTCAGGCCTTGGTAGCGACTTCATGGTTGAGTCGACCCACCAAATCGTCGAGGGACATGACGCCCAAATCGACATTGCCTCGCGCACGCACGGCCACGGTTTTTGCATCTCGCTCCTTGTCGCCGACCACCACAATGGTGGGCAGCTTCTGAACCGAGTGCTCGCGTATTTTATAGGTTATTTTCTCGTTCCGCAAATCCGCCTGCACTCTAAACCCTTGTTTTTTCAGGGATTGCTCGATTTCTTTGGCGTAATCCGACTGTCCTTCCGAGATGTTCAGGATCGACACCTGGACCGGTGCCAGCCACAGCGGCAAGGCGCCTGCATGGTTCTCGATCAACATGCCGATAAAGCGCTCGAGCGAGCCCAAGATCGCCCGGTGCAGCATCACCGGTACTTTGCGGGTGTTGTCCTCGGCCACGTACTCAGCCTCAAGGCGCACCGGCATCGAAAAATCGACCTGTATGGTGCCGCACTGCCAGGGTCGGCCAATCGCGTCTTTCAGGGTGTACTCGATCTTCGGGCCATAAAACGCACCCTCACCCGGCGTGATCTCGTAATCACAGCCCGATCGCTTCAGCGATTCAATCAGCGCCTGCTCGGCCTTGTCCCACAACTCGTCTGAGCCCACGCGTTTTTCGGGGCGAGTGGCGACCTTGTAGATCACCTCGGTAAAACCAAAGTCTCGGTAGACCTTTTGCAGTAGCGCAGTGAAAGCAACGCACTCATCCAAAATCTGGTCTTCGGTGCAGAAGATATGACCATCGTCTTGGGTAAAGCCGCGCACTCGCATCATGCCGTGCAGCGAGCCCGAGGGCTCATTGCGATGGCACTGACCAAACTCGCCGTAGCGCAGCGGTAGCTCGCGGTACGAGTGCATGTTCGATCTGAAGATCTGCACATGCCCGGGGCAGTTCATCGGCTTTAATGCGTACGCCCGATTCTCGGAATCGGTCGTGAACATGTTGTCTTTGTAGTTGTCCCAGTGGCCAGACTTCTCCCACAACGAGCGATCAAGAATTTGCGGCGCTTTCACTTCTTGATAGCCATTGTCCTGGTACACATGACGCATGTACTGCTCTACTTGCTGCCAGATGGTCCAGCCTTTGGGGTGCCAGAAGATCAGCCCGGGTGCTTCGTCCTGAAAGTGGAATAAATCAAGCTGTCGACCTAGCTTGCGATGGTCGCGCTTCTCCGCCTCTTCCAGCATGTGCAGGTAGGCTTCCTGGTCTTCTTTTTTGGTCCAGGCCGTGCCATAAATCCGCTGCAGCATTTCGTTCTTTGAATCGCCGCGCCAATACGCGCCAGCCAGCTTCATCAGCTTGAATACTTTCAGCTTGCCGGTGGTTGGTACGTGCGGGCCACGGCATAAATCAGTGAACTCGCCTTCGCTGTACAGCGAGACATCTTCATTGGCAGGAATCGAAGCAATGATCTCGGCCTTGTAGTGCTCGCCTATCGACTTGAAATAAGCCACGGCCTCATCACGCGCAATCACTTTGCGCTCGACCGGCTCGTCTTTCTTGGCCAACTCGGCCATCTTTTTTTCAATCGTCTGAAGGTCTTCCGGTGTGAACGGGCGCTTGTACGAAAAATCGTAGTAGAAGCCGTTATCAATCACCGGGCCAATCGTTACCTGTGCATCGGGAAACAGCGATTTGACTGCATACGCAAGCAAATGCGCGGTTGAGTGACGAATAACTTCCAACCCGTCTGCGTCTTTATCGGTGACGATAGCCAGATCGGCATCTTGCTCAATCAGATATGAGGTGTCGACGAGCTTGCCATCCACTTTGCCAGCCAATGCGGCCTTGGCCAGCCCGGCGCCGATCGATGCTGCAACGTCGGCCACGGTGACGGCAGATTCAAACTGGCGCTGCGAGCCATCGGGAAGTCGAACTGAAACCATGGATGCTCCTTCGGAAAGGGTCGCGGCATCTGCCGCAGACGAAAAAAAACGCGGACTAGCCGCGTTTTTCTGAGCACAAAGACGGACTAGCAGAGGATAACGTTTGCTGCGCTGCTAGTTCGCGGTGTCATAACCGGTGTGCCTTTCTCGCTCTTACAAAAATTGAAGCTATGTTTTGATATGCAGGTTGCTCTTTATCCCACCAGCATCCCAGAGAATCTGCACATCGCTGTAAGTGCCTAATTTTTCTGGTGCTTTTGGTAGGCACGATTGGACTCGAACCAACGACCCCTACCATGTCAAGGTAGTGCTCTAACCAGCTGAGCTACGCGCCTAAAGAAGCCGGATTATAGCCAGCTTTGCATGATAGCGCCAGCGCTCGGCGTCAGGCCATCCCATTACTTTGTTTTTTGACATCATCAGCACAGCTGCGAGGGGTAACAAACCTTTGAGCTTCACGACCGTCTCACCTCCATCACCCCCTTCACTTCCCGAATAATCGTCAGCGCGCGCTGCAACTGCGCTTTCGAAGAGATCTCGCCCGTAAACGACATGAATGCCTGCCCTTTGCTGCTGCGCGTTGATACGCCGATGACGTTGATTTTC
>JBJTXC010000006.1:0-6028 GCA_046082065.1 Burkholderiaceae bacterium | reverse complement strand
ATTATCTTGAAGAAGGTGGCACCGGATCGGCGCTGATACTGCAAGCGACATGGCAATCACGCCCGGTAGCGGCCATGCTGTTTCTGATTCATGGCAGCAGCGCAACGTATCAATTAGGCTGGACCAATCCGCAAGGCCGCGCGCTGAATGCACACAATCTGATTCTGTGGGGCGCGATGGAGCGACTCAAGCAACAAGGTATCGTGAAACTCGATCTTGGTGGCGTCAACACGCACGATCTGCCGGGGATTTCGCGATTCAAAATCAACACGGGCGGTGAAATTATCACCTACGCAGGTGGCTACATTTAAAGCCTCTAAAAAATATCGCTGGCGTTGTGGGTGGCGAGGTGAATGAATAAATGAATGAATGAATGACAACGCCAGTCAAATTTTTTCGACGCTTTTTTTAAAATGGCGATCGATAAAGCCAAACAGGCTTGCCTTCAACATTCTGCAACGTCGCTGTCGGTTTGATTTCTTCAGCGACAAACTCCAAACTCACCAGCCAACAGCCCGGCCGCAGTTCTGCCCTCGCCTTGTCCAATGCACGCGGCATGGTCTCGGGGCGTTGGAATAGATACACCATGTCGTACTGTGACCAATCGGTTTTCCACATATCGCCTTGTTTAATTTTCGCCCAAGGGCAGCGCAATGCGGTCAAGGCGCGTAATGGCCAGCTCCATTCGACGCCGTGCAGCGCTGCTTTCGGGTAGATGTGGTGGAGTGCGATCAAGCCATGACCCAAGCCACACCCCGCGTCCAGAATCCGCGCATCCTCCTTGAGCGGCGCGCACTGTGCCAAACCGGACAAGGCAGCGGCAGGGGTAGGAAATAACGGTGCATCACGCCAGGCATTCATTGGATAAACAATCGCCTCCAGTAGCAGCGGTAGCAGCCACGCCCACGCGGGCAGTGTGACACTGCCGGAGATCAGCAGAGACAGCGGGAAACCCGCGGCGATGGCAATCCGGCGCCAAAATGTTGCGGCCAACACCGACAGCATGGCGCCTGCGAGTGTAGCGAGCGACATGGCCAACCAGGCAGCAACCCCTAATCGCGACAATCCACCGTATATGACCCAGCTACCCGTCCAAGCGAGCAGCGCAGGTAATGGCCATCGAAAAAAGGACAAGGAGGAACTCACGCACGAATTATAGGCTGCCGTTAAAATATCGAGCTTGTACGCTCTGCAAGCATGAGCATAAATAAATCATGGCCGTACAAAAGAGTTGAATGCTTGTGGCCTGAGTGCAGTAAAAACCAACCGCGCTTGATGACCTGATTGGTACGGGCGAATGGCGCTTCAACCGCTGCTGTCTTTAAAAGGATGAATATATGAAAGTAAAACAAATCCTCACCGGCGTCGAGTTGGTGATTGCCGATCTTGAAGTTGAATTGAATGGCGAAATGCGCTCGTCGCATACGCTGTGCGCTTTGCTAAAAGACGACAACGGAAAAGAAGTCATCATTCCGCTCAACACGCCGGATGGTCGCCCGATTTTCATGAACCCGGAAAATGCCATTGCGGATGGTGCCAGTCATCATTGACAAAGGGACGCTGAAGATTCATGTACGCACTCACCGAAACATTCAAGCGTTTCTTTGATTCCGAAAAAACCAGCGGCATCATATTGATCGGCTGTACGGTACTGAGTCTGTCGCTGGCCAATTCGACGCTCGGCCCAGACTGGCTGGCGATCTGGCACGCCGATATCGCCGGACTCAGTCTGGGCCATTGGATTAATGATGGCTTGATGGCGATATTTTTTCTGCTGATCGGGCTTGAATTAGAGCGCGAGTTGTACGTCGGTGAGTTATCGAATTTTCGTAATGCGTTATTACCTGTGGTCGCCGCCATTGGCGGTATGGCAGCACCGGCGCTGATTCACTTTGTCTTCAACACCGGATTACCGACACAAGCCGGTATCGGTATTCCAATGGCAACTGATATCGCCTTCGCGCTTGGCGCATTGGCGCTGCTCGGTACGCGGGTACCGCCAGCACTCAAAGTCTTTGTGGTGGCGTTTGCGGTGATTGATGATCTGGGCGCCATCATCCTGATCGCGTTGTTCTACAGCGGTGATTTGTCTATTTCTTATCTGGTCGGTGGCTTAGCGGTATGGGGCGTCTTGCTGCTGCTGAATCGCTATGGCCGCGTGTATTCGCTACCGATTTATTTAATCTGTGGTGTCGTGATGTGGGCACTGATGCTGAAGTCGGGTGTTCATGCAACGATTGCCGGGGTCATGCTGGCGTTTGCGATCCCATTTTGGTCACCTGATGATGGTCGACCATCGCCTTCTCATCGACTGGAAAACCTGCTTCATAAACCGGTGGCATTTTTGATTCTGCCGCTATTTGCATTGGCGAACACCGGTGTGGTGCTGGATGGCTCGCTGGTATCTGCCATGCTGGACCCCAATAGTCTCGGCATCGTCGGGGGCCTGGTGATCGGCAAACCGGTTGGCATTCTGTTGTGCGCATTGCTCACGCTTTGGTTAGGGTGGTGCGTATTACCGGAAGATTTGAACTGGCGACACGTGCTCGGCGCCGTTATGCTGGGCGGTATCGGTTTCACCATGTCGATTTTCATTACCAATCTCGCATTTGCCAACCAACCCGAGATGATCGATATCTCCAAGCTGGCGGTGTTCACCGGATCGTTAATTGCAGGCGTGTTGGGTTCATTCTGGTTAGCTTGGGTCGGTCGGCAGACCGATCTTGAATCGGCGCTACCAAACGAATCAGCGAGTGCCTGAACGCCTTAAAGAAAACGATCGAGCAGCTTTCTTGATGCCCGATCGAGCGCGCGGATGTCATGCACCCGGTAAGTCACGCTGTGGCTATCGGTGATGATCAGTCCGCCATCGCGCAGGCGTCGAATATCTTCCTCACCCTTCAGTACAAAACTGTTCAAGCCGCGGTCGGTTTTGACAGTCCAGGTGCTCGGCGTCGCAAATGTACTCACCGCAATGAGGCACTCAATCACCGGCAAGAACTCGCGTTGAGCAATTTCCTGCTCGATCATGGCGCGGGTATCCGCGTCCAGCGTACTGAGTTGATTGATAAACACCAGCTCATGACCATCGGCACTCATCAGCGATACTTGTTCGCCGGGCGCATCAATCGGAAATGCCTGCGCCGGCACCACGCCCACATGCACCTCACCCGCTTCATCGGTGAAGTTGAGCCGGCCGTAGCTATCCCGGCGCAAACGATGCGCCACGGGCATCCAGGCCTTGCCGCTGGATTCGTCGATCATGCGTTCCCCGCTTTCGCCAGCGGAATATGAACTGCATCCGGCACTTCATCTTCGGTATCAACATTGCGCGCTTGTGCTTCGTACAAGCGCCAGTAGGCGCCTTGCTGCGCCATCAACTCATCGTGTGAACCGATCTCGACTACTTCGCCACGCTCAAGCACCACCAAGCGATCAGCACGACGCAAGGTAGACAGACGATGCGCAATCGCGATCGTGGTTCTGCCTTTGACCAAGTTATCGAGGGCTTTTTGAATTTCTTTTTCAGTTTCAGTATCGACGGATGAGGTCGCCTCGTCCAGCATCAGAATATGCGGATTAATCAGCAACGCGCGCGCAATCGAGATGCGTTGACGCTCACCACCAGACAAGCCCTGGCCACGCTCGCCGACGATTGAATCATAGCCATGACGCAAGCGCAGAATAAATTCATGCGCATGTGCAGCGCGTGCAGCGGCAATAATCTCGGCGCGGGTCGCCTCTGGTTTGCCGTAAGCGATGTTTTCCGCTACGGTACCGTGAAACAGGAAAGGCTCTTGCAGCACCAGTCCAATATGCCGACGATAGTCCGCCACCGAGAAGCGACGCAGATCGACACCATCGATGGTGATCGAGCCATCGGTCACATCATAAAAACGGCAAATCAAGTTGACCAGCGTGCTCTTGCCGGAACCACTATGGCCCACCAGACCGATCATTTCACCCTGGCGAATTTCGAGGTGTATGCCCTTCAAAATTCGGCGGCTACCGTAGCGAAAACCGACATCACGCAAAGCGATGGTGCCGGGGGCCTGCGCGACCGGTACCGGGTTGGCGGGCTCGGGTACGCTGGAGCTGTGGTCAAGAATGTCGAAAATCCGCTTGGCACCCGCTGCAGCTTTTTGAGTGTGCGAGACAATGCGGCTCATGGTGTCAAGGCGGCCATAGAAACGACCGATATAGGCAATGAACGCCACCAACACACCCACCGTCACACCATGATGAATCACCAGCCAAATCCCGAAGCCCCACACAATCAGTAAGCCAACCTCGGTCAGCATGGTGACGGTGGGTGCAAACAAACTCCAGGTGCGATTCAGTTTGTCATTCACTGCGAGGTTGTGCATGTTCGCTTCACGAAAGCGTTGCGACTCGCGCTTTTCTTGTGCGAAGGCTTTCACCACACGAATACCGGGTATGGTGTCGGCCAATACGTTGTTGACGTCACCCCAGATACGATCGATTTTTTCGAAGCCGGTGCGCAGCCTGTCGCGTACTGAATGAATCAACCACATAATCAGCGGTAGCGGCAGCAGAGTCACCACAGTCAACCATGGGTTGATAGTGAACAGCACAACCGTGGTCATCGCCAGCAACAGCACATCGGTGGCGAAATCCAGCGCGTGTAGCGATAAAAATATACAGATGCGGTCTGATTCATTACCAATCCGCGCGATCAGGTCACCCGTACGCTTGGCGCCGAAATAATCCAGTGACAAGGTCATTAAATGATTGAACGTCGCGGTACGCAAATGCGCACCAATTCGTTCAGACACCAGCGCCAGCAAATAGGTACGCCACCAACCCAGGCCCCACGCAGTCAGTGCGGCCACCAGCAAACCGGATAAATACAGAATCACATCTTGTGTATCGATTTGCGCACCAGTTTGCTGCGGGATCAGAATTTCATCCATCAGCGGCATCGACAGATACGGCGGCACCATCAGCGCAGCGGTTGACGCCAGCGTGAGAAAAAATCCCAACAGCAGTTGCATTTTGTAGGGCTTGGCAAAACGCCATAAGCGCAATAGCACCCAGGTCGATACAGGCTCGAGTAATTCGCGATGGCAGACCGGACATTCTTCGCTTTGATCAGGTAGCAGCGCGTGACAACTCGGGCACCGTGCGCCCGCCTCCTCTGGGGCGGTACTTTGCCCGCCACGCGCGGCCTGTACTTTTTCAAAATGTTGAATAAAGCGCAGCGCACTGACCTCTTCCGCCAGCGTGAAACGCCAACGCGCCAGCATGCCTTGTTGATCATGCAGCGCGAGTGTGGCGATACCGCCGTGGTCGCTATGATGGAGCGTGAGTTCGGGTTGCAACGGCCACGCAGACCACCCCTCACCATCTGAATGGCTTATCATTCGCTCGGTTGTCAGCAGCAGTCGGCTGGCGGCAAACTGCAGTGCCGGACTCAGGTCGGGCTCGAGCGTGGCGAGTACATGTTCATGCGCGCGCAGTGGCGGGTGATCCCGACCATCGTGCGATGCGGCGGTGGCAGCAGATGCTGCATGAGTTGAGTCGCTAGGCGGCATGAATCAGGAACGGAGTGTCGCGAGCTGATCGTCGAATGGGTTGAACTGAAGTGGTTTGCCGCTGTCGCAGCTTGCGCGCATTGTCGCCGAAGTCGGCCGCCGAGTCCTGATAATCCGACATCTTACCTTTTTGCCAGAACCATAATCCCATGAGCACCACCACCCCCGCCGTGATGCCCCCCGGCCCGCACGAAATTCAGGTGCCGCGCATCACCTTCCTGCGTGGTCCGAATATGTGGACCTACACACCTGTGCTCGAGGCGTGGCTGGATCTGGGCGTACTCGAAGAGTGGCCGAGTAACAGGCAGCCCGGTTTTATTGATCGACTATTGTCGGTTTTGCCACAGGTGGCGGCACACCACTGCAGCCCCGGAGTGCCTTACGGTTTCGAGCAACGACTGCGGGATGGCACCTGGATGGGCCATGTGCTCGAGCACGTGATCATTGAACTGCTGGAGCTGTCCGGGCTGGAG
>JBJTXC010000005.1:0-17964 GCA_046082065.1 Burkholderiaceae bacterium | reverse complement strand
ATAAGCGATATGGCAGCGGCAGCGCATCAGACTGCCCACACGCTGGATGAACAAGCCGAAGAAGCGGCGCGTATTGCCAAGCAGTTGAAATCGCTCTGAATGAATCGTCGCTGACTGAACATCTCGGACCCGTATAGGACTCGTTACTCATGGCCACGCTGGACGTCAAGCATATCGCACGCTTTCTAGGCGCATTATCGATCGAGGAGCGTGTGCAGATCATCACAGTGCTGCTCACCGAGGGTAAAGACGGACTCTCCACGCAGGATATCGCCGTGCGCACCGAGCTCGGTGCGTCCGCGGTGTTCAAGCAGTTGGAGGCATTGGCGGGTATTGAACTGGTGTTCGTCAAGTCTGTCGACAACACGAAAGTTTATATTCCCAACACGCTGTTGATGGATGAATTATTCGAGGGTTTGTATCAGCAATATGGCCCCGCCATCCATGCTCGCCTTGAACAACAAGAGCTCGAAGCGTTAGAAGAACAGTCGGGCCAGCATCAGTCCTGAGTTGTCGTTCAGCGGCACTCGCTGTCGAATTTTTCCTCTGCGCGCCGAAGTCGAACCTTCGCCTTTTGGGCTTTGTCCAGCGTCGACTCGCGGACATCCTCTTGCCGCCACTTGACCTGCAAAGCCAGCGAGCGACACTTGCGTTCGCGCGCCGCGGCACCGCGCGCGGCCAGGTCTCGAATCTGTTGATCTTGCCGCTCGCGCTGCTCACGCAGTTTTTGTAGGCGACTGACTTCGCCACGTTCACGTTTCATTGCATCGTCGTCGCGGGATGGTGCTGCAGGCTGGCTTGATAGCTCGAGCGCACGCCCGTTGCACGGCAGGTCACTGTAGCTGACTTTTCCTTGAGATTCGCAGCGATAGACTGCGTAGGCGTTCATCGGCCCAAGCAGCAAGAACAACAGCAGAAAAATTTTCATGAAAATTCCCGGGAGTGTTATGCCCGGGAATCGTGCTTACAACACCTTCCCGGGGTTCATCAGGTTGAGCGGATCGAGCGCCCGCTTGATGGCCATCATCATTGCCATCTCAGTCCCGGATTTGTAGCGCAGTATTTCTTCACGTTTGAGTGCACCCAAGCCGTGTTCAGCAGAGATTGAACCACCGTGACGATGGACTCGATCATGCACGATCAAATTGATCGCGGACTGTGCTTCCAAAAACACGTCATCATGTTCACCCAACGGCGCAGACACATTGTAATGAAGATTGCCATCACCGAGATGACCGAATGTCACCATTCTGCAACCCGGAAACACACGCTGCAACTCGGCATCTGTATCAGATATGAAGGCTTGGATAGCGGATATCGGGAGTGCAATATCATGCTTGATGTTTTTACCTTCAGCCGCTTGTGCTTCAGAGATATGCTCGCGTAAATGCCAAAGCGCCTTGGATTGCGCCATTGACGTAGCAACCACAACATCACGCGCCATATGCTGATCAAGCGCTTGTTCGGCAACAGATTCCAATTGTGCGATCGCACGGTCTTCGGATTCCGAAGTGGACAGCTCCATCAATACATATTGCGCACTTCGTTGCTTGAACGGCAGCCGTGCAGTGGCGACATGGCGCTCGACCAGCTGTAAACAAAAATCAGACATGAACTCGAAACCGGTCAGGTTCGAATCACAGCGTTCTCGTGCCGAGGCAAACAGCGCCAATGCATCACTGACTGACTCCAGCGCAAACAATGCAGTGGTACGTGCAGCAGGTTGAGCAAAAAGTTTGAGTGCTGCTGCAGTGATGATGCCGAGCGTGCCTTCCGAGCCGATGAACAAATCGCGCAAATCGTAGCCGGTATTATCTTTACGCAGGCTGCGCAGACCGTGCCAAACCTCACCTTGTGCAGTGACCACTTCCAAGCCGAGCGTCAGCTCACGCGCATTGCCATACCGAAGCACTGCCGTACCCCCCGCGTTAGTCGCCAAATTGCCGCCAATACTGCAGCTGCCTTCTGAGGCGAGAGATAAGGGGAACAGACGATCTTGCGCCTCAGCGGCTTGTTGCACTTGATGCAGGGTGCAGCCGGCCTCAGCGGTCAGCGTATTGTTGATGGCGTCGACCGCGCGAATATGGTTCATGCGCGACAACGACATCACCACTGCCGTGCCGCTCTGATCAGGCACGCTACCCAGTACGAGTCCGGTGTTGCCACCTTGCGGCACGATCGGTACGCGGTGCGTATGACACAACTGCACCAGCGCGGCGACATCCTCGGTCGAGCTAGGGCGTAGTACTGCGCGGGCAGTGCCGGTGAAGCGACGTCGCCAGTCGTTGAGATAGCCCGCCATATCGTCGCCCTGCAGCACATATTGGCTACCGATACGTTGTGCGCACAGCGCAAGAAATTCAGTGCTCATGCGGTTCGGCGGCGCGCTGTATGGCCTCTTGTGCAAGTCGCTTGGCGTGACGTTTGTATGGGCTCAGAAAAAAAATCGCACTGAAAAAATACAGACAAGACAAAACGATCTCGCCCCACGCCAGCGCTTGCGACATACCCTGCTCGCTCCACGCACGCACGACACCTTCGGTGAAGTAAAGCAAGACCAGCATTGATGCCCATTGCATGGTGTAGACATTGCGTCTGAGCGTACCCGGTAAGGGGGCGAGCAAGGGAAGTACTTTCAGCACCATCCACGATCCACCCGGACGCAATGGCGCAAGCGCTAGCTCCCACAGCACACACAATATGATCAACAACACAAGACTGACACTGGCGAGTTGATGTAGCCGATGTTGAAACGGGGTGACTTCCATGGGCTAGCCTTGCTGTAGTCGAGTTGCCGTGCGCGCCAGCCGTTTGCCAAGTGCGATAGCGAGTGCGCGCGTATCTTCGCTGAATGCATGGTCGCCCTTGATGCCCGACCAGTGCGTGGCGCCGTAGGGCGAGCCGCCGGAAGCCGTGGTCATCAGCGCAGCTTCGGTATAGGGCAGGCCAACCATCAGCATGCCGTGATGCAGAAGCGGCAGCATCATTGACAGCAGCGTAGATTCCTGGCCCCCATGCAAACTACCTGTCGAAGTGAAAACGCACGCAGGTTTGCCAGCCAACGCACCGGATAACCATTGCGCACTGGTGCTATCGATAAAGTATTTCATGGGTGCTGCCATGTTGCCGAAGCGTGTAGGCGAGCCCAGTGCCAACGCCGCGCAATTCGCCAGATCATCGGGCTCGACATACGGCGCACCTGTATCTGGCACGGCGGGCTCAGTCGCCTCGGTCACGGTAGATACTGCCGGTACGGTACGCAGCACGGCCTCGCAATTGGGTACATGCGTAATACCTTGCGCGATCAACTCGGCAAGTTTGCGGGTTGCGCCATGGCGCGAGTAATACAAAACAAGAATCTTCAGGGAGGTATCGCTCATGGCTTGCTATTATAGGCGCGCGCTTGAATGCATTCAGCGCACGCCTTGACCGCCGCCCCCAACATGACCCCACGCTCCCCCCATCCTTCAGGCCGCTGGACCGGCGCGCAAGTTCGTGATCTTGCGCGTTTTGTCGGCATACGCTTGCGCGAGGAGCATCTATTCGAGGTGGCTGGCAGCCACACCTACACCACGGTGTTGGCGCTGGTACCCGTACTGACGATTGCGTTTGCAATCTTCACGACGTTTCCGTTGTTTACGACGTTTCGTGATTCGCTCGAGACCTACTTTGTGCAGTCGGTGATGCCAAAAGGCATTGCCAACACCATACTCGATTACCTGACGCAGTTTTCTGCAAAAGCCAGCCGCTTATCTGCGGTGGGTGCGGTATTCCTGATGGTGACTGCGATACTGATGTTCAGTATGGTTGACCGTACCCTCAACCGTATCTGGCGGGTGCGCGAGTCACGCCCGCTGCTGCAAAGTCTGGTGGTGTACTGGGCAGTGATCACGATTGGGCCGTTGCTGCTCGGCGCATCATTAACAGCTGCCTCTGAATTTTTACCGCTGCTTGGCGGTACTGCGCGGCAGCCATCCATGCTTTATTCCGCTACCGCGCTGCTGCTGTCATTGGTGCTATCGATGTTGGCGTTTGCATTGCTTTATCTGACTGTGCCCAATCGCTTTGTCGATTGGCGTGAGGCGTTAGTGGGTGGTCTGGTAGCCGCCATTGCGTTCGAAATTGCGCGACGTTTTTTTTCATTCTCGATCTCGGTGGGTGGGGGCTATCGCGCGATTTACGGCGCGCTGGCCGCGATACCGGTGTTCCTGATCTGGATTTATCTGTTCTGGCTGATCACGCTGTTGGGTGCGGTGGTCGCCGCGGCCTTACCGTCAATACGCTATGAGCGATGGTGGCATCGGCCTGGCCCGGGCGATACCTTTGTGGATGGGGTGGCGCTACTCAAGGTCCTGTTTGATGCACGCGCTGACCACGCGGCGGTCGATGTGTGGAAGATCCGCGAGCGCACTCAACTCGGCTTTGAAGAGACCGAGCAGTTGTTGCATCGCATGTTGGAAGCAGGCTGGGTCGGTCGCATGCGACCACAGCGTTCAGTCACGATTTCGCTACGCCGACGCGCACAAGCCAAACATGATCGCTGGGTCTTGTTAGCCAACCCGGACAAGTTAAACTTGGCTGAGGTGTTCAAGTTATTTGCATTCAGCCCTGCACCCGATTCAGCGCTATCGCAGCAGGTAGTCGCATTACTGAATCGTGATTTGTCTGTGTCGCTCTCAGATCACTTCAAGGCATTGCGAGAAAACGCAAACGGTTCATCCATTACCTGATCGGGTTGCTCTGCCATCAGCGCGTGACCGCATGCATCGAGCGTCACCGTGCGAGCCTGTTTCATGACGGATGACAACGACCTTGCTGACTTGGCCGGTGTCATTACGTCTTGCCGACCGAGCAGAAACAGTGCAGGGCAGTCGATTGCGCTAGCCGCCTGTTCACCGTTTGCGTAGTCGTTACAGGCAGCGAAGTCGGTATAAAACACCTGCGCAGGATTAATCGCAGAAATACGTTGCATCAATCGCTGACTGCCGCCGTGTACATAAAAGCCCGGGCCGGGTGCGGAGGGCTTTTGCGCGATGCTGGAATGCGACCAGATATTCACCATATCAATCGCTACCGGCTCACGCTCGCGCGATGTTTCAAGCAAATTGGACGACACGCGCATCGGATACGCTGTACCCACCATCGCAATGCCCTTGATCCGGTCGGGACGACGAGCGGCGGCCTCCAGTGCAATCAGCGAGCCCATGCTGTGACCGATCAGAATCGCTTGCGTGACATGCGCTGTATCAAGCGATTGATTCAACCAGTCAGCCATCGCCTCGACGCTATGCAGGGCATGACCGCCGCTGCGACCGTGGCCGGGTAAATCGACTGCCAACACCGAAAATCCATGGTGCGCAAAATAGCGCGTTTGCAAAATCCAAACTGAGTGATCGTTTTGTGCACCGTGAATGAAGACCGCAGTCGGTAGCGTATGGTTAAAGGCCTTGCCACCGGTGTATGCGTAGGCTGCATGATGATCGACGAGGTATTCCATCTCATGCCCCCTTTTGCGCTGCTTGGAGGCCGCGCTTGAGGTCATCGATCAGATCATCTGCATCTTCAAGACCTACCGATAGCCGCATCGTGCCTTCGGTAATGCCCGAGGCAGCAAGTTGTTCGTTCGGTACTCGGAAGTGCGTCGTCGAGGCCGGATGTATCACCAATGACTTGGCGTCGCCGACATTGGCCAAATGAGAAAACACGCGCAGCGACTCGACAAAGCGTCGACCTGCAGCCCGGTCACCTTTCAACGCAAATGAAAAAACTGCGCCACAACCACGCGGTAGGAGTCGAGCCGCCAGTGCGTGATCCGGATGATCTGGCAGTTCGGGGTAGGCAACCGAGGCAATCGCCGGATGTGCCGCCAAAAAGTCTACAATCTTGCGCGCATTGGCAACATGCTTTTCCATGCGTAGCGATAGTGTCTCTATGCCTTGCAAAATCGTGAATGCATTATGCGGACTCATGACTGCACCAAAGTCGCGCAAGCCTTCGCGTCGTGCACGCAAGGCAAACGCTGCCACGGTCGATTCTTCCGAGAACACCATGCCATGGAACCCGTCATACGGTTCGCACAGTTCTGCAAATCGCCCGGTCGCTTCATAGGCACGTTGCCAATCGAAGGTGCCGCCATCAATTAATAACCCGCCAACGGCGGTGCCATGCCCGCACAAAAATTTAGTCGCTGAGTGAAATACCAGGTCGGCGCCATGATCAAGCGGCTTGAGCAAATAGGGCGTGGTGAACGTCGAGTCCACCATCAGCGGCAGATGATGCTCATGCGCGATGCTTGCCACACTGTCGATATCGAGCACATCGAGCCCGGGATTGCCCAGTGTCTCGGCAAACAGCACCTTGGTATTCGGTCGGATATGACTACGCCAGGCGTCCAGATCACGCGGATCAATAAAGGTGGTCTCAATACCAAACCGTCGCATGGTGTAGCCCAGCAGGTTTTGTGAACCGCCATACAGCGCGCGCGAGGCCAGCACGTGCGAACCGGCGCCAGCAATGGTGGCCAATCCCAGATGCAATGCAGCCTGACCGCTGGCGACAGCCAAGCCCGCAACGCCACCCTCCAGCGCTGCGATACGCTCTTCCAGTACTGCATTGGTCGGATTCGAGATGCGTGAGTACACGTGTCCCGAGCGCTCCATATTGAACAACGAGGCTGCGTGATCAGAATCACGAAACACAAATGAGGTCGACAGATAAATCGGCGTGGCACGCGCACCGGTGGCTGGGTCAGGCGCGCTGCCAGCATGCAGCGAGAGCGTATCGAAGCCGGGGTAACGAGGATCGCTCATACGGGCGGTCTCCAGGGGTTTAGAAATAAAGAGGTCGGAACTTCGGGTGGTCGGAAAGCGTGCTGGCATTATAGGCCGGCGCATCAAGTGTTGAATTGCATGCAATCGGCGCGATTCGCGCCCGAGCGGGTCTGGCTTTTTCAGGGTGAGTCGGCTACATTGCTTCCGATCGGTTGCTGCAGAAAATACCCTTTTGGAGAAATGCCATGAAGGTGACAGATATCTTGAAAGTCAAAGGTGATGGCTTGTATACCGCATCGCCGCAAACCAGCATGCGTGACGCGATTAGCATCATGACAGCGAACGACATCGGTTCCTTGGTGGTGATGCAGGATGGCCGAGTGTGCGGGATGCTCAGCTTTCGTGGGGTGATGAACGCCATCGATGTTGAGAACGGTTCGGTACGCGACGGCACAGTGAATGACCATATGGCGACCGATTTTGATTTGATCTCGCCCGACACCGATCTGAACGATATCCGCCGCCGTATGCTGGAGCGCCATTCTCGCTACGTGCCGGTGGTGGATGCCGAAGGTACTTTGATGGGTGTGCTGTCGTTTTACGATATTGCCAAAGCTGTGCTCGATGCACAGTCTTTTGAAAACCAGCTGTTGAAAGCCTATATTCGCGAGTGGCCAGCGGAGACGGAGGAGTGACTCAGCCTGACGTACCCTCATCGCAGTTTGCACTACTGACGCAGCGCCGCTTCGCGCCTTTTTTTGGCGCGCAATTCCTTGGGGCATTCAACGACAACTTGTTCAAGACCGCGCTGGTCACCGCGATTACCTTTGATGCTGCCTCCTGGACCGATCTGAATGTTGGTTTGTTAAACAACCTGATCGCGGGCCTGTTTATTTTGCCGTTTGTATTGGCCTCGGCGACTGCCGGTCAAGTGGCTGATAAAACAGATAAAGCCTCGCTGATGCGTTTGGTGAAGTGGATGGAAATCGCCATCATGGTGGTCGCAGCCTTGGGCTGGGCCACGCATAACCTGTGGTTGTTGGTCGTGGCCGTGGTGGGTATGGGTTTGCACTCAACCGTCTTCGGGCCAGTCAAGCATGCTTATTTACCGCAGCATCTATCCAGACAAGAGCTGGTCGGCGGTAATGGCATGGTGCAAATGGGTACCTTCGTCGGCATACTCACGGGCCAATTATTGGGCGCGGCGGCGATGGCGCTCGGCAGCACCGGTATCAACGTGATTGTGGTGTCAACCATCGCTGTCGCCGTGCTGGGGCTGCTTCTCACGATGTTGGTGCCATCCTCGCCACCCGTGGCGCCTGACTTGGTCATCAGCCGGAATCCTTTCAGTGAAATGGTTCGTAACCTGCGGTTTTCAGCGTCAAACCGCGAGGTATTCGTCGCCATGCTCGCCAATTCCTGGTTCTGGTTTTTTGGCGCGATGATCCTCGCACAGTTTCCGTTGTACGCGCGCGATGTATTGCATGGCGCGCCGGAAGTATTTGCGGTATTGCTGACCGCTTTTTCAGTCGGTATTGGTGTTGGCTCATTAATGTGCGAGCGTTTGTCGAGCAGGCAGGTTCATCTTGGATTGGTACCGCTTGGCGCGATTGGATTAACGATATTTGGTGTTGATTTGTACTTTGCCAGCGTTGCACCGATGCCATCGCTCGTCGTCGCTCAGAATTTGGTATTGGGTGAACAGTTTCGAGTGCTGCTGGATTGCTTTCTGCTTGGCGCATGTGGCGGTATTTATGTCGTTCCGTTGTTTGCGTTGATACAGACGCGCTCCGAGCCCAGCCATTTGTCGCGCACCATCGGCGGCATGAATATTTTTAATGCGCTGTTCATGGTGGTGGCGGCATTGATCGCCATGGTGTTGCTCTCGGCGGGCGTGTCGGTACCCGGTATTTTTCTGTTCACTGCAGTCGCCAATCTGATCTTGCTGATACTGCTGTTTGTCATTCAGCCCGAGTACCTGCGCGAGGCCCGTCGCTGGCTGAGTGAGCGTTTCAACTGACAGCCGCTGGTAAAATGAGCGCTTGAATTTTTGCGGCGCTCGCATCCATGTCCGGTAATACATTCGGCACGCTATTTACAGTCACGACCTTTGGTGAATCCCACGGCCCGGCGATCGGGTGTGTGATCGACGGTTGCCCACCCGGTATGGCACTGTCGGAATCCGATATCCAGCCTGATCTTGACCGCCGCCGTCCTGGCACCTCGCGTCATGTCACGCAACGTAACGAGCCTGATGCGGTCGAGATTTTGTCGGGTGTGTACGAAGGGCAGACCACGGGCACGCCGATTGCGCTGTTAATCCGCAATCAAGATCAGCGCAGTCAGGATTACGGCAATATCGTTGATCGTTTTCGACCGGGGCATGCTGACTACACTTATTTTCATAAATACGGCATTCGTGACCCACGCGGTGGCGGTCGATCTTCCGCGCGCCTGACTGCGCCTGTGGTGGGTGCAGCGGCGGTCGCCAAGAAATGGCTGAAGCAGCAGCACGGCACTGAGATTTATGGTTGCATGAGCCAACTCGGCGAGATACCGATTCCGTTCCAGTCTTGGGATCATGTGCCAGACAATCCTTTTTTCGCAGCGAATGCCGAGATCGTGCCGCAGCTTGAGCAATACATGGATCAGTTGCGTAAAGCGGGCGACTCTTGTGGTGCGCGCATTGATGTTGTCGCGCACAAGGTACCGGTTGGTTTGGGTGAGCCACTGTTCGACAAACTCGATGCCGACATTGCCTACGCCATGATGGGTATTAATGCAGTCAAGGGCGTCGAGATCGGTGCGGGGTTTCGTTCGGTCGTGCAAAAAGGCACCGAGCACGGCGACGAAATGACGCCCGACGGATTCCTCACCAACAATGCCGGTGGTGTACTCGGCGGTATCTCGTCAGGGCAAGACGTCACGGTATCCATAGCGATCAAACCAACGTCGAGTATTCGTACACCTAAGCGTTCGATAGACCGCGACGGTCATCCGGTGATGGTGGAAACCTTTGGTCGGCATGATCCTTGTGTTGGTATTCGTGCTACGCCGATTGCCGAAGCCATGCTGGCGCTGGTACTGATGGATCATGCGCTAAGGCATAGAGCACAGTGCGGGGATAGCCGGCATGGGCCGGGGTCCAGACAATTCCCCAAAACTCAGTGACCCCCGGATCCAAGCCCCCGCAGTCCTTCAACTTCGCGCTGTTTTTCTTTGCCTACTACGGCTACGTCGGGGTTTTTTCGCCTTACGCCAGCTTGTACTTCGCAGACAAGCAAATCTCCGCGACGCAGATCGGCATTTTGATGTCGATGATGCAGGTCATGCGTATCTTCGGCCCGAATTTGTGGGGTTGGGTGGCTGACCATACTCGACGTCGGGTCTGGGTGTTGAGACTGACCTCGGTTGCCTCCGTATGCGTATTTGCCGGCATGTTCTGGGGCGAATCATTTGCGTATTTTTTCGCCTTACTGATCTTGTTGAATTTATTCACCAGCGCGCAAGGCCCGTTATCCGAGGCGCAGATGCTGTCCGCCATGCGCGGTGATCTGACGCACTACGGCAGATTGAGATTGTGGGGATCGGTCGGCTTCATTGTGGCAGTGATGGTATCGGGACAGTTACTTGATACCTGGGGCATCGCGTGGATGCCCGCGATCGCGCTGGCGTTGTTGCTATTGGTGGTGGTTGCGGCGGCCGGTATGCGTGAAGAGCAGCAGGGTGCGCAGACCCAAGCCGCGCCGTCGGTAAGATTGCTGTTGCGTGAGCGCGAGGTCATCGCCTTTTTTGTTTCTACATTTTTGATGGTGGCGGCGCACGCTGCGCTGTATGTTTACTACTCCTTGTACCTTGCGCAAATCGGTTACAGCAAGACTGTGATCGGCTTGATGTGGTCACTGGGTGTGATTGCGGAAATTATCTTTTTCTATTGGCAGGCGCCGATTTTTCGGCGATACGGATTGCGTTGGTTGATGCTGATGAGTCTTGCGATTGGCGTTGTTCGTTTCCTGTTGATTGGGTTTGGCGCAGAATCTTTGATTTTGCTATTGTTGGCGCAGGTATTACATGCGGCGACGTTTGGTGTGCATCACTCAGCGTCGGTCGCCGTGCTGCAGCGCTGGTTTGCTGGTCCATTGCAGGCGCGTGGCCAGGCTTTGTTTATCAGCGTTTCTTACGGTTTGGGCGGTAGTCTGGGCGGCTTGTTACTGTCAGCGTGCTGGGATAAATTCGGCGCCGCGTCAGTCTATGTGCTGGCGGCTTGTATGTGTGCGTTAGGCTGGGTGGCGGCATCGTTCAGTTTCCGTTGGCAACGCGCGCAGCCTTCATTCATGCTTGGAGGGAGTGAAACATGATTCGTGAGTGGCGCGGTGTGTGTGCCCTTGTATTAGGTAGCCTGCTACTCCTTGGCTGCAAGACAGAGAACACAACGCAGACCGGCGTGGTGGGCGTCCATCGCGAACAACGCATGGCAATTTCCAGCGCCACGATGGTCTATGCCGCGAATAAACAGTACGCGCAATTGATGGCAGACGCGGAAAAAAACGGCAAGCTGAATGCCGATGCCAACCAAACTGCGCGCGTCAAAGCGATCGCCGATAAATTGATACCGCAATCCACCGTGTTTCGTCCCGATGCGCCGGGTTGGAAGTGGGAAGTGAACGTCATTACCTCGCCCGAGGTCAATGCCTGGTGTATGCCCGGCGGAAAAATCGCGGTGTATACCGGGCTGATAGAAAAACTGAAATTGACCGATGATGAGTTGGCGGCCGTGATGGGGCACGAGGTGTCGCATGCACTGCGCGAACATTCGCGTGAGCGTGCATCCGAGCAGGCGGTCGCCAATGTTGGCATCAGCGTGGTGGCCGCTGTGGTCGGCGTGGGTTCACTGGGTCAAAAGGGCATGGAGTATGCCTACCAGGGCTTGCTTGGTTTGCCTAATTCGCGCACCCATGAGATCGAGGCAGATCGGATGGGTGTAGAGCTTGCAGCGCGCGCAGGCTATGACCCGAGAGCTGCGGTCAGCTTATGGAAAAAAATGGGCGAGATCGGTGGCAAAGAGCCACCCAAGTTCATGTCGACTCACCCACCGCGCGGTGAGCGTGTGCGCGATCTGACTGAATACAGCGAAAAGGTACTCCCGCTTTACCAGCAAGCCAAGCGCCGCTAGTTTCCCGCGAAGTAGTCGGCACGACGGCCCTGCACCCGCCAGAGCAGGCCATTCGCTATGGCATAATCTCGGGCTATTCTGCTCGTTTCCATGCGCATTTCAGCGCGAACTCGCCATGGCCAAAACCCTGTACGACAAACTCTGGGCGTCCCACGTGGTTCACACGTCGGACGACGGCACCACGATTCTTTACATCGATCGGCACCTGGTGCATGAAGTGACCAGCCCGCAGGCTTTCGAGGGCTTGAAGCTGGCGAACCGTACGCCGTGGCGCAACGCGGCCAACTTGGTGGTGGCCGATCACAATGTGCCAACGGCCCATCGCGCGGGTGGTATTGAAGATCCGATCTCGCGCTTGCAGGTCGAGACACTGGACGCCAATGCGAAAGCCTACGGGCTGACGTATTTCAATATGCAAGACAAGCGCCAAGGCATTGTGCATGTGATCGGGCCGGAGCAAGGTGCAACGCTGCCCGGAATGACCGTGGTGTGCGGCGATTCTCACACCTCCACGCACGGCGCTTTTGGTGCGCTGGCCCATGGCATTGGCACCTCGGAAGTCGAACACGTATTAGCGACGCAGACGCTGCTGGCCAAGAAATCAAAAGCCATGCTGGTGCAGGTTGAAGGAAAGCTTGGTGCCGGCGTCACTGCAAAAGACATTGTGCTTGCGGTGATCAGCAAGATCGGTACCGCAGGCGGCACCGGTTATGCCATCGAATTTGCGGGGTCCGCGATTCGTGCGCTGTCGATGGAAGGTCGCATGACGGTATGCAATATGGCGATCGAAGCGGGTGCGCGCGCAGGCATGGTGGCAGTGGATGACACCACCATCAACTACGTGAAAGGCCGGCCGTATTCACCGGTGGGGCCGCAATGGGAGCAAGCGCTCGCGTATTGGCGCACGTTGCACTCCGATACCGATGCGAAATTCGATGCAGTGGTCATGATGGATGCGGCCGAGATCATCCCGCAAGTCACCTGGGGTACCTCGCCTGAAATGGTGGTGCCCGTCGATGCACGTGTGCCCGATCCGGATAAAGAAAAAGATCCGGTCAAGCGCGACGCGATGGAAAAGGCACTGGTCTACATGAACCTCAAGCCCAACACGGCGATTACCGATATCCGCATTGACAAGGTTTTTATCGGCTCTTGCACCAATTCACGCATTGAAGATCTGCGCGCCGCAGCCGCAGTGGTACGCGGCAAGCAGCGCGCATCGAATGTGAAGCTGGCGATGGTGGTGCCGGGCTCCGGTCTGGTGAAAGAGCAAGCCGAGCGCGAAGGACTCGACAAAATTTTCAAAGATGCGGGTTTTGAATGGCGCGAGCCGGGCTGCTCAATGTGTCTGGCGATGAATGCTGACCGTCTGGAGCCAGGCGAGCGTTGCGCATCGACCTCGAACCGCAATTTCGAAGGACGTCAGGGCGCGGGCGGTCGTACGCACCTCGTCAGTCCGGCGATGGCAGCCGCGGCGGGCGTTGCAGGCCACTTTGTCGATGTACGTGGGCTGTAAGTCGGCTTCTCTACACTCAGGGAGCACATCATGAAAAACTTTTTCGCCATCCTGTTCATCGCATGCTTTTCACTCGCCGGCTGCAACACGATTCAGGGCATCGGCAAAGACGTTGAAAAACTGGGCGAGAAAGTCCAGGAAGCAGGTAAAAAATAACCACCATGAATAAATTCACCGTACTCGATGGATTGGTCGCGCCGCTGGATCGCGCCAATGTCGATACCGATGCCATTATCCCCAAACAATTCCTCAAGTCGATCAAGCGTACTGGCTTTGGACCCAACCTGTTTGACGAGTGGCGTTATCTGGATCACGGCGAGCCGGGCATGGACAACAGCAAGCGGCCGTTGAACCCGGATTTCGTGCTGAACCAGTCACGTTATCAGGGTGCGTCGATTCTTCTGGCGCGCAAGAATTTTGGTTGCGGGTCCTCGCGCGAGCATGCGCCCTGGGCACTGGATCAGTATGGCTTTCGCGCAGTGATTGCGCCGAGCTTTGCCGATATCTTCTTTAACAATTGTTTCAAGAATGGCCTGCTGCCGGTCCGGTTGACTGACACCGACATCGACCAGCTGTTCAATGAAGTCAAGGCTTTCCCCGGCTATCGTCTGGTCGTTGATCTGGCCAGACAGACGGTGTCGACGGCGAATGGCAGTTCTACCTTCCATTTCGAGGTCGATGAATTTCGTAAGCACTGCCTGCTCAATGGTCTGGACGACATCGGGCTGACTTTGCAAAAAGCCGATGCGATCCGCGAATACGAAGCACGTCACATCAGCCGCTTCCCGTGGCTGGCAAACACGATTTAACCCACACTTCAATCACCATGAAAATCGCTATCCTGCCGGGCGACGGCATTGGCACCGAGATCGTTGAACAGGCGGTCAAGGTCCTGAACGCACTCGGCCAGACATTCGAGATGGAGACCGCGCCCGTGGGTGGTGCGGGTTACGAAGCCCACGGTCATCCGCTGCCCGAGGGCACGCTGAAGCTGGCCAAGGAAGCCGATGCGATTTTATTCGGTGCGGTGGGCGATTGGAAATACGACACGCTGGAGCGCTCGCTGCGCCCCGAGCAGGCGATTCTTGGTTTGCGCAAGCATCTGACCTTGTTTGCTAACTTTCGCCCGGCCATTTTGTATCCTGAACTAGTGGGTGCTTCCACGCTCAAGCCCGAGGTCGTCTCGGGTCTGGATATCCTGATCGTGCGTGAACTGAATGGCGATATCTACTTCGGCCAGCCGCGTGGTGTGCGTGAAGCGCCGGATGGCTTGTTCAAGGGCGCGCGCGAAGGTTTTGACACGATGCGTTATTCCGAGCCCGAGATACGTCGTATCGCGCATGTCGCCTTTCAGGCCGCGCGCAAACGCAGCAAGCGCCTCACCAGTGTGGACAAGGCGAATGTGCTGGAGACTTTCCAGTTCTGGAAAGACATCGTCACCGAGGTGCACAAAGAGTACCCGGATGTCGAGCTGGATCACATGTATGTCGACAATGCGGCGATGCAGCTGGTGCGCGCGCCAAAGAAATTCGACGTCATCGTCACCGGCAATATGTTCGGCGACATCTTGTCTGATGCGGCAGCGATGCTGACCGGCTCCATCGGCATGCTGCCCTCGGCCTCGCTGGATGCTAACAGCAAAGGCTTGTATGAGCCTTCGCATGGATCGGCGCCCGATATTGCCGGCAAGGGTGTTGCAAACCCACTAGCGACTATTTTGTCGGCAGCGATGATGCTGCGTTTCTCGCTGAATCTGCCGGCTGAAGCAGATCGTATCGAGGCCGCAGTGAAGAAAATACTCGCGCAAGGCTTGCGCACACCCGATATTTACGAGGCGGGCACCACCAAGGTGGGGACGGTCGAGATGGGCGATGCGGTGGTGAAGGCGCTGGCATAACACGTTGACTTCACGCGCTGTGGGTCCCGGCTTTCGCTGGGATGACGAAGGAATGATTCGCGGTCATGGCACGGCCACCCCGGCACGAACCGGGATCCAGTGTCTTTGCAACACTCGAAGGAATTGATAATGAAACTTGTCGGTCTGGTAGGTTGGCGCGGCATGGTCGGCTCGGTGCTGATGCAGCGCATGCAGGAAGAAAATGATTTCTCGCATATCGAGCCGGTATTTTTCTCGACATCGAATGCAGGCGGCAAAGCGCCCGCGATGGCGAAGAACGAGAGCACGCTGAAAGACGCCAACGATATCGAGTCGCTGAAGAAGTGCGACATCATCCTCACCTGCCAGGGCGGCGATTACACGACTGAGGTGTATCCGACGCTGCGGGCAGCCGGCTGGAATGGCTACTGGATTGATGCTGCATCGACGCTGCGCATGAAAGACGACGCCATCATTGTGCTCGATCCGGTCAACCTCGACGTGATCAAGAGCGCGCTGGCACTAGGCGTAAAGAATTACATCGGCGGTAACTGTACGGTATCTTGCATGCTGATGGGTTTGGGTGGGTTATTCAAGCACGATCTGGTGGACTGGATGAGCTCGATGACGTATCAGGCAGCATCTGGCGGCGGGGCGCAGCACATGCGTGAGCTGTTGACTCAGTTCGGCAGCATCCATGCGGAAGTCAAGGCGCTGCTCGACGATCCGGCGTCAGCGATCTTGGAAATTGACCGCAAGGTGCTTGCGAAACAGCACGGCCTGACGGCAGACGAAACCCAACAGTTCGGTGTTCCGCTTGGTGGCAACCTCATTCCCTGGATCGACAAAGATCTGGGCAATGGTCAATCACGCGAAGAGTGGAAGGGCGGCGCGGAGACCAATAAGATCCTTGGTCGAGGCGAGGCTTTCGGCGCAGGCGCGAAGCACGCGATTGCGGTAGATGGTCTCTGCGTGCGTATCGGCGCCATGCGCTGCCACTCGCAGGCGCTGACCATCAAGCTGAAAAAAGACGTTCCGCTAGATGAGATCAATGACATCATCGCCAGCGATAACCCGTGGGTCAAATTCGTGCCCAACACCCGCGACGCATCCATGCATGAGCTGACGCCAGCGGCAACGACCGGCAAGCTGACGATTCCCGTCGGTCGTGTGCGCAAGATGCAGATGGGTGGCGACTATATTTCTGCATTTACCGTCGGCGATCAGCTGCTATGGGGCGCGGCAGAGCCACTACGCCGTATGCTAGTAATTTTGCTCGATACCTGAACTACGTGTTCGCTGATCAACTCGTTAAGTTGTCAACACACAACTAAACCCGCAGCGTTTTCTCTCAGTAGAAAATGGGCGGGTTTTTTCATGGCGTGAGATCGCGCTTCTGCTTGCTGCAACTCATGGCGGATGATAAGGTCAATTCCTTCGATTGCCTGATCAGGCGGTTTTCTGCGCACATCAGGCCTTCATGTCTAAGCACTCATTCCCCACATCACGAATTATGTCTCCCCCCAAGCGCTACGCTGCATTGCGCCTGACGCTGCGAACGGTTGTTTTCACTGTTGTGCTGGCAATGGGGTCACCGCACACAGCACATGCGCTGGCACTAGGCGAGGTGACCGTACGCTCGGCATTAGGTCAGAGGCTGGATGCCATTATCGATATCGCGTCAATATCTGCTGCTGAATCCGAATCGCTGGCGGTGCGTCTCGCTCCGGTTAGCATGTTTTCTGATGCGGGGCTGGAATTCGGTGCGCTGCAACGCTCATTGCGCTTGAGCGTAGAAAAAAAAGCGGACCGTGCCTCCATACTAGTCAGCTCGGATCTTCCTGTGAACGATCCGTTTCTGATGGTGTTGATTGAAGTTGATGCAGCTGGTAATCGCACGATCCGGCAATATGCGCTGTTATTAGATCCGCCGGTAACTGATCGGGAGACGCAGCGCACCACGGCTATTGACCCGCCGGTCGCGGCATCGACGCCGGTTCCGGCGCAGCCGATTCCCCAGCCAGCGCTGCAGCCAGCGCCGACGGCCGCCACCGCAACAACGGAAAACACAAAGCCCGCCGAGCAGCGTGCGGCATCATCTACACGCGTGGTTCGTCGCGGAGATACGCTGAATAAATTTGCGCGAGAGATCTTGCCACCCGGCGCGACGCTGGAGCAGGCGCTGCTCGCGTATCTGCAAGCCAACCCACGCGCATTTGAAGGCAAAAATATCCACCGCATGAAAACCGGCAGCGTGCTTCGAGTGCCGGATGATCAGGCCATTGCCGATATTTCTGCAGCAGAGGCACGCCGGGAAGTGGCACTACAGACCGCCGGCTATCAGCGTTATCGCACGCTTCTCGCGCGCTCGGCGGCGCGGCCGGCAGAGGTTCCGACCGAGCTTAGCATCGAGACTACCCCTGCGGGCAGTCGCAGTAGTAGCGGCAAGGTGGGTGTCAAAGAGACTCAGACACGCATTGCGGACAATGCTCGGGATGCCTTGAAGCTGGAATCCGCAGTGCCCGCCAAGCCGAATTCGGACGGTCGTCAGCATGGTAATGACACAGAGCTGACCCAGATCGCCAATGACAAGGCACTGACGGATGCCAAATCACGCATTGCCGAACTG
>JBJTXC010000004.1:0-2365 GCA_046082065.1 Burkholderiaceae bacterium | reverse complement strand
AATATCACGTTGAAAGAAGGCGAGCGGCTATCTGTCATTGGTGCGGATGGTAAAAGCGTGACATTGCGTGGTCCGTATGGAGGCGCGCTGGCCGCTGCAGGTGGCGGCGCGGTACAAGATCCGAAACAAGCGCTGAATGCACTCGTTGCGAGCCGTGATGCGCGTGTCAAGAGCGTTGGTGTGGTGCGTTCGGGTGCGGCCAACGTCAAGACGCCGGATGCTGAATCCATCGACATTACTCGCGCCGGTGCGCGCTGTCTGATTGAGGGCAGGCCTCCCGTGTTTTGGCGACCGGACAGCAGCGCACAGCAAGCCTTTGTCGTGTTCCCCGCGGATCGTTCGTGGCGCGCCGACTTTGTTTGGGAAGCCGGGCAGGATAGGCTCACTTTCCCTGACCTTTCCAAGTTCGAGGGTCTGACGACTTTGCTGGTGAATATCGATCAGCAGGAATTCGCAATTAGCTTTTCGTTGGTACCCGCCACGCTCGAGAGTGAATTTGTTCGGGCCGCCTGGATGCTTGAGAAAGGATGCGTACAGCAAGCAGACGCATTGCTGCGTTTAATGACGGCGCAGGCTAGCGCAACGGCAAAATAATGCGCGCGGCTATCTCGAGCAAGCAACGCTGGCTGGCGTTGCTGGCGGCATTGTTCGCCGCGCTGGTCGCGAGTCTGTTGACCACCCAGATCACGCTACTGAAAAACCTCGAGAATGCTGCAGCGGATATTCGGATTGCAGCACTCCAACCCCCCATGCCGCAATCCAAAGACATCGTCATTGCCGGCATCACTGAAGAGACCCTGAAGCTGTTCCCGTATCGCTCGCCGGTAGATCGTGCATTTCTGGCGAGCTTGCTCAAAGATTTGCAAGCGAAGGGTGCACGCGCGATTGGCATTGACGTACTGTTTGATGCACCCACCGAGTCGGATAAAGATGCCCTGCTGAAGAAAACACTCGAAGATATCAAGGTGCCGACCTTCGTCAGCTACACCACTACTGAATCGATTGTCGATCCAGATCAGCTTGAGTATTTGAATGCTTTTGTGCCGCAGAAGATGCGTGCCGCGGCCAACCTGGCAACTGACCCATTTGATGGCGCAGTTCGCTGGATCTATCCCGGTGAGACGGCTACCGGTATGCCGAAAAGTTTTCCGAGGGTGGCAGCAGACATTGCAGGTATCAAGACCAGTGCGGATTGGATACCCATCGCATGGCGCCCACCTGCACCGGATGGCACGAACCCGTTTCCGGTATTTCCAGCGCATGCAATTGCCGTGATGCCAAAGGATTGGTTCGAAGGAAAGTTTGTTTTAGTGGGTGCGATCTTGTCGATTACTGACAAGCATCGAACGCCGCTAGCGATTGTCGATGACGGTGATCGCGGCATGATGCCCGGCATCCTGATTCAAGCACATGCACTCTCGCAACTGATCGAGGGGCGGTCTCCTCATCAGATCAGCTGGCAAAAAATAATCGGTTCGACTGTATTGCTCGCGCTAATCGGCGTGGGTATTGGTCTTTTGCATCGCGGGGTGTTGTTCAGCGTGGGCGCCGGGGTGCTGGTTTTGCTGATGCTGTGGGTCGGTGGATTTTTAGGTTTTCAACATGGCCTGCCGCTGTTGCCACTGGTCGCACCCAGTATTGCCATGGCTTTATCGTTGTGGTTGATGGACATGATGATTGGTCGCGCCGAGCGCAAGCAGCGACAATTCATACAAGGCGCATTCTCACGCTATGTATCACCAGCTGTGGTCAACCAACTGGCAGAAAACCCTGACTCATTAACGGGGAAAGGGCACCGTCAACAGGTGACATTCTTGTTTACCGACGTGGCGGGCTTCACCACGATGTCGGAGGAGTTGGACTCTGCAGTGTTATCCGATGTCTTGAATGATTATTTGGACGGCGCCTGCGAGATTATTTTTCAGCATGCGGGCACGATCGATAAATTCATTGGTGATGCCATTATGGTGGTATTCAACGCCCCGGTCCCGCAGCAAGATCATGTGCAGCGTGCAGTGCGCTGCGCGCTAGCGCTGGATGTTTACTGCGAAAATTTCAGAGAGAAGCAAGCAGCGGCTGGCGTCAAATTTGGCGTCACGCGTATTGGCATTCATACCGGTGAGGCGACAGTAGGCAATTTTGGGTCGCATACACGGATGGATTTCACCGCGCTCGGTGATACAGTCAACGCCGCTGCGCGTACCGAGGGTGTAAACAAATATTTTGGTACGCATATTTGCTGCACGCAGCCGGTAGTCGATGCGAGCGGTGGCGAGCTCTCGTTTCAACCCATCGGTGATGTCATCCTCAAGGGAAAGCTCATCCCCACCACGCTGTATACGCCGGTATCTTCCGAGCGAAATGC
>JBJTXC010000003.1:0-6274 GCA_046082065.1 Burkholderiaceae bacterium | reverse complement strand
GCCGCATGCAGTACAACACGGTGGTCTCTGCCGCCATGAAAATGCTCAATCTGCTTGAGGCAAGCAAATTATCCGAAGCGCCTGCGTCGCGCAGCGCCTTGGGCGAATCGGTCGGTATCTTCTTGCGCGTGCTGTACCCGGTAGCACCGCATCTGACCCATGCGCTGTGGACCGCGCTCGGTTACGCAAATGCACATGGTGATCTGCTCGACGCACCGTGGCCGCAGGTGGATGATGCCGCGCTGGAGCAGTCCCATATCGAGCTGATGGTGCAGGTGAATGGCAAGCTGCGTGGCAAAATCACGGTAGCCAAAGATGCCGACAAAGCCAGCATCGAAGCGGCTGCGCTGGGCGAAGACAATGTCAAAAAATTCATTGAGGGCGCACCGAAAAAAATCATCATCGTGCCTGGCAAGTTGGTCAATGTAGTCGCCTGAAGGAGAATCGATTGAAACCGTGGATCCGCAACTCAATCTCGCTACTGCTGGTCATGCAGCTGGCCGCATGCGGTTTTCAGCTGCGCGGCTCCACGCCGGAAACCCGGCTTGGCTTCGAGGCTGTCTATCTTGATGCGCCGATCGGCACGCCGCTTGAACGCGATCTGCGAACCACGCTACGTGCCAGCAACACGCAACTGAGCGCCGACGCCAAATCCGCACCGGTGACATTGCGAGTGCTCTCGCAAGCGCAAGAGAAAAAAGTGCTCACGCTAAATGCACAAGGCAAGGTTCGTGAGTTCAGCCTGACGTATCGAGTACGCTTTGAAGTAGCTGACCCCAACAACAAAAAGCTATTGCAACCACCGGAAATTTCGCTGCAATCCATCCTGTCCTATAGTGAAGAGCAAGCGCTGGCCAAAGAGCAAGAAGAGCGCATGACCTTCGAAGACCTGCGGCGTGATGCAGTCGCGCAAATCATGCGTCAGCTGGCACGCGTCAAGCCGGAACAACTCTAACTATGCAGGTGCGCGCCGACGCGCTCGATGCGCATCTGGAAAAATCACTAGCGCCTCTTTACGTCATCAGTAGTGACGAGCAGCTGCTATTGCTGGAAGCCGCCGATCGTATTCGTGCCAAAGCGCGTGCTGCCGGTTTTTCCGAACGCGAGGTGTTAGTCGCCGAACGCTACTTCAAGTGGGGTGAGTTGCAGTCGGTGCAGCAGTCGATGTCCTTGTTTGGCGATCGCAAGCTGATCGAGTTACGCATACCCTCCGGCAAACCCGGTAAAGAAGGCGCACAGGCACTACAAGACTATGCCGCAGGCTGCACGGGTGCCGAGGCTGGCGACACGCTGACGCTCATCACGCTGCCAAAACTTGATTGGGCAACCCAGAAAAGCGCGTGGGTCGGCGCCTTGCAACGGCAGGCGATCTACATCGAGATAGCGAATATCGAGCGCGCTCAGCTGGCCACGTGGATAGGGCAGCGACTCGCATCACAAGGCCAAAGCGCCGACAAGCACGCGCTGGAATTCATGGTCGATCGGGTCGAGGGTAATCTGCTGGCGGCGCATCAGGAAATCCGCAAACTGGCCTTGCTGTATCCTGAGGGTCGACTTTCGTTAGACCAGATTCAAGATGCGGTGCTGAATGTCGCACGCTACGACGTGTTCAAGCTATCCGAAGCGATGTTGTCGGGTGATGTGGGCCGGGTCGCGCGTATGCTCGATGGCTTGAAAGGCGAAGGCGAGGCACTGCCTTTGGTGCTATGGTCGGTCAGCGAAGAGATACGCACGTTATTGAAACTTAAAATCGGTAGCGACGAAGGCCGTCCGCTGGCCACCATGATGAAGGAGTATCGCATCTGGGGCCCACGCGAGCGGCTGATGGGGCCGGCGCTAACGCGACTCAAGCTGTCTGTTCTGCGTGATGCGCTTGGCAAGGCAGCGCAAGTCGATCGCATGATCAAAGGATTACGTGCCAAAGATTTTGCCGGCGATGCTTGGGATGCACTGCTACAGCTGGCACTGGTCGTCGCAAGGAAGTGAGCGTAATGGATATTCAAAACTACATGACAGATATCGGCCGCGCCGCGCGTAAAGCATCGCGCGCCATGGCCAAAGCCGACACCGCTGCCAAGAACCGTGCGCTGCAGCTCATCGCCGCAGCGATTCGTCGTGATGCCGCGCTGCTAAGCGCAGCCAATCAAAAAGATCTGGATGCCGCGCGCGCCAATGGCTTGGCCCCTGCACTGGTCGACAGACTGACTCTCTCTGACAAAGCCATCGCGACGATGGCCGAGGGCTTGGAACAAATCGCTGCGCTGCCTGATCCGATTGGTGAAATCAACAACATGAAGCGGCGCCCCAGCGGCATACAAGTGGGCCAAATGCGCGTGCCGCTGGGCGTGATCGGTATTATTTACGAAGCACGTCCGAATGTGACGGTGGATGCTGCCGGGCTGTGTATCAAGAGCGGCAATGCAACCATTCTTCGCGGTGGCTCCGAAGCGCTGCATTGCAATCAGGCGCTCGCTAAATTGGTCAAAGAGGGTCTGGCCGGCGCCGGTCTGCCTGCACAGGCAGTACAAATCATCGAGACCACTGATCGGGCGGCAGTGGGCGCGATGATCACCATGCCGGAATTCATCGACGTGATCGTCCCGCGCGGCGGCAAGGGATTGATCGAGCGTTTGATGAAAGAATCCAAAGTACCCATGATCAAGCACCTCGATGGTATCTGTCATGTGTACATCGACGATAAAGCCGATCTCGCCAAGGCGCTGCCGGTTGCATTCAATGCCAAATGCCACCGCTACGGCACGTGCAACACCATGGAGACCTTGGTGGTTGCACGCGCCATTGCACCCCAGGTGTTGCCCGAGTTAGCGAAACTGTTCGCTGAAAAGCAAGTCGAGTTACGCGCCGATACCGAAGCCATGCAAATACTGAGCGGCTACCCTTCACTGAAAGCCGCCACCGAGGAAGATTGGCACACGGAATATCTTGATGCGATTCTGTCGGTAAAAATCGTGTCCGGCGTCGATGAGGCGATTGATTTCATCAACACCTATTCGTCGCAACATACCGATAGCATCATCACCGAAGATTATTCGCGTGCGCTGCAATTTTTGCGTGAAGTGGATTCTGCATCCGTGATGGTGAATGCTTCAACCCGGTTTGCCGATGGGTTCGAGTATGGGCTCGGCGCCGAGATCGGCATCTCGAACGACAAACTGCATGCACGCGGCCCAGTTGGTTTGGAAGGGCTCACCTCGGTCAAGTTTGTGGTGCTGGGGCATGGTGAGGTACGGGTCTGAGTGATGGCATATCTTTGGATCAAGACGCTGCATATTGTTTTGATTGCCTCTTGGTTTGCCGGGCTGTTTTACCTGCCCAGAATCTTTGTCAATCTCGCGATGGAGACCGAGCCAGCGGCCATTGATCGGCTGCTGCTCATGTCAAAGAAGTTGTATCGCTTCATGACCATCCTGATGATCCCTGCGCTGGCACTCGGGCTAATCCTTTGGCTGTACTACGGCATGGGTCAGCAAACGCTTTGGATGCATCTGAAACTGATCATCGTGCTACTGCTCATCGGCTATCACCACCTGTGCAAGCGCTTGCTGACGCAGTTTGAGCGTGGAGAAAACAATCGCAGCCATATCTGGTACCGCTGGTTCAATGAAGTACCCGTAGTCGGCATGCTGATCGCAGTCGCGCTAGTCGTGATCAAACCCGTTTAAATGCCAGCCCGTTCGCGAAATCGATTGTCAGGAGACTGTTTATGAGTAAGACCATTGAATATTTTGTCGCGCCACAGTCCCCGTGGACCTATTTCGGCAACGCGCGCTTGATTGCCATTGCTAAAAAACATAACGCACACATTGCTCTCAAGCCAGCAGACATGGTGAAAGTATTCGCGGCTTCAGGCGGCGTACCAGTCGCGCAGCGGCCGCCGCAACGCCAAGCGTATCGTCTGGCCGAATTGGCGCGCTGGCGAGATTTTCTTGGTATGCCGCTCAACCTGCATCCCGCATTCTTTCCGGTGTCTGGTGAGCCCGGTGCGCGACTGATCATCGCAGCACTACATCACGATGGCGCCGAGGCCGGATTGGCCATGCTGGGCGCGCTGGGTCGTGCCTGCTGGGCCGAAGAAAAAAATATCGCCGATAGCGACACCTTGGTTGCAGTGGCCGATAGCATTGGACTGAAAGGGAGCGAGCTACTTCAGCTTGCCGGCAGCGACGCTGTAGTGGCTGAATTCAACCGCAATACCGAGCAGGCGATCGCCGCGGATGTATTTGGTGTGCCGTGGTATCGGGTCAATGGCGAGGGCTTCTGGGGGCAAGACCGATTGGAATTTGTTGAGCGCTTAATTCAAACTGGTTGATTTAAACGGCTGGATCCCGGCCTGCGCCGGGATGATTACTTTGAAGCCGCTCGTAATGGCTTCTTCGTCAGACCGACATAGCTTGTCGCGCTAATCGAGCCCGACAATGACGGATAAAAGGTACACCATGTCCTATTCTTTTTTTTGCCCCTGTCCGCGCGGGCTCGAGGATGCACTCGCTGACGAGCTGAGTGACATCGCGTTACACAGTCGATCGCTGAAAATCCACAACAAAGTACCCGGTGGCGTGCACTGCTCCGGTACTTTGCAAGACGCAATGCTGCTGAATCTTCATTCGCGTATTGCGTCGCGCGTGCTGCTGCGAATTGCACAAAGCAGCTATAGCAGTGAAGACGATGTCTTCAAGCTTGCGCTGTCTGCGCGCTGGGAAGATTGGTTTGATACCGACTGCACCATCCGAGTCGATGTCAATGCGATCAAATCGCCACTGAAAAGTCTTGATTTCGTCACGCTGCGCATCAAAGACGCTGTCTGTGATCGGTTCCGCGGTATCGGCGGGCAGCGGCCTTCGGTGAATACGCGCACCCCCGATATGCGAATCTGGGGGTTTCTCGATGCGCGTTCGGTCACGATCTACCTCGATACCTCGGGTGAATCATTGTTCAAACGTGGCTGGCGTTTGGAAACCGGCGATGCGCCGCTACGTGAAAATCTGGCTGCGGGCTTGTTGCGCACAGCCGGCTGGACACCCGGAACGCCGTTGCTCGATCCCATGTGTGGCTCGGGCACGCTACTGATCGAGGCAGCCCAAATGCTGGCAGGTATTCCGCCGGGTGTGAGCCGTCGCTTTGCATTTGAAAAATTCAAAACCTTCAAACCAATCGATTGGGATGGAGTTCGCGCAACACAAAAGAGCTTACCCCTGCCAAGCAAACCGACAATTTTTGGCAGCGATATCTCCGGCGATATGTTGGTCATGGCACGCAATAACCTGCAGCGTGCCGGCATTCATTTCGATGTCCCGCTCAAGCAAATTGATGCGCAAGAAGTCAAACCACCCAGTGGCTTACCCGGGCTACTGATCGCGAATCCACCTTATGGTGAACGCATCGGTGTACGCGGCGACCGAACGCACGAGCCAGATGAACTGGCAACCGCTTTCTTCAATGCATTCGGTAGCACATTGAAACAACGTTTCGCGGGTTGGACGGTTTGTTTATTTACTGCAGACCTGAGCTTGCCGCGTATGCTGCGCTTGAAAGAATCGAAGAAAACGCCTTTTTTTAATGGGGCGATTGAATGTCGATTATTTCGATTCGAGATGGTGGCGGGCTCGAACCGTCGCGACGCCTCGGCGCCACCCGCTTCAGAGTAATTTCTTGTCGCTGAAAATAAAAAAGCCGCTCGGGGTTGAGCGGCTTTGTTGCATTGAGTCTGAATCAGTCGGCTTTCTTTTCGCCTTTGCCAAACCAACCCGACACGGTGTCTTTGGTTGAATCATAGGCCGAGGACATGGTCTCGCAGCCGGATGACAGCACAACCACTGTCAGCAAGACTGAGACGCTAAGGCAATTTTTCAGTATTTTCATTTGGGTCTCCAATAAGCACCGGGTCACGCCCACGGCATTTCAAAATGGCGCAAGTTGAACAAGCCCCAACAAATGACTCACCGTGGATTAGCCCAACTACCTCCTCATTTTAATTTAGCGATGGCGCGTTGTATAGAAACAAACAAGCCAAGCCTCAATCGAATAAGTTTTTATTTTGATATTAGTTTTCGACTAATTATGGCGGTTGGATGCTTGAAACTGGGCGCTGCGACCGACCCACTCCCCATCATGCTCCTCGTTCGATGCCGAAAAAAGAATCAGACCCTGGGTGGCGTCGCATGGGTGAATCAAAATCGCCACTGTAAGATAATAACTACTCCCGACCCCATCGGGTCGGTGCCTAAAGTGACGATATAAAGGTGGTCATGACGAT
>JBJTXC010000002.1:0-5788 GCA_046082065.1 Burkholderiaceae bacterium | reverse complement strand
TCGATGCCGTGAAATGGGAGATGCTGGAGGAATGGAGCAAAACAAAAAAAGCACCCCTGCATGCGGCCTGGATGCATGACGGAAGTGTTGCATCGTGAGTCTGCTAAACGAAACTCATGACGCCACGATCATCAGCTGGGTCGCCTCCGCCAATCTATCCGGCACTGACTTCCCGATCCAAAATCTGCCGTTTGCGGTGTTTCGTCGCAAAGATAGTAAAGACCCATTCCGCGGTGGTGTTGCGATTGGCGATCAGGTGCTTGATCTCGCGGCGTTAAGTACACATTCAATCTTGCATGAAGAAGCGCAACGCGCTGCATTAGCCGCGTCAGGCAGTACATTGAATGCGCTGATGGCGCTGGGCCAAGAGGCATGGCGAAGTCTCAGGCTCGCTTTGTCGACCTTGTTACGCGAGGGCGCACCCCAGCAAGACATCACGCAGCGATGTCTGGTCAGCATGAATGCGGTGGAGTACGCACTGCCGGCACACATTGGCGACTACACCGACTTCTATACGTCGATACACCACGCGACCAATGTCGGTAAGTTGTTCCGGCCGGATAATCCGCTGCTGCCCAACTACCGCTGGGTACCAATCGGCTACCACGGCCGCGCTTCAAGCGTGGTGCTGTCCGGACACGACATTCATCGGCCTCAGGGACAACTGATGCCGCCCGGCGCAGAGCAACCCACACTCGGCGCCAGTAAACGCTTGGATTTCGAATTAGAGCTAGGGGTATTCGTCGGCAGTGGTAATGCACTCGGCACGGCCATACCCATCGCGCACGCTGAGCAGCATGTATTTGGCCTGTGTTTATTGAATGATTGGTCGGCGCGCGATATTCAGGGATGGGAATATCAACCGCTCGGACCCTTTCTATCAAAAAGTTTTGCAACCAGTATCTCGCCGTGGATAGTCACGCTCGAGGCCTTGGCGCCGTATCGTCTGCCGTTTCGGCGTGAACAGAGCGAGCCACGGCCTCTACCCTACCTCGATAGTGAACATAACCGCGCTGCCGGCGCGTTTGATATTCAATTGCAAGTGTTACTTCAAACGCCGGCCATGCGTGCGGCAAAATTGCCTGCGCAAACCATTTGCCACACCAATTACCAACACGCGTATTGGACGTTGGCGCAATTAATCGCTCACCACACCGTAAATGGCTGCAATTTACAAGCAGGCGATTTGCTGGGTACCGGCACACTATCCGGCCCACAACCCACGCAACTCGCGGCACTGCTGGAAATGACCCAAGGCGGCAAGCAAGCACTGATGCTTGCTGGTGGCGAGCAACGATTATTTTTGCAAGATGGTGATGAAGTGGTTCTGCGCGGCTGGTGCGCAGCGGAGGGGAAAGCCCGCATTGGCTTCGGTGAATGTATTGGGAAAATTTCCCAATAATGTCACTGCCCCTTTATATTCGCGTGAATATGCACATCTAAACGCTCATCAAATTTTTATTCATTAATATTACGATAATCCCGTTTTTCATAACCCTTCATCTTATTAATTCTGGTTTTTCGAGAGCTCGGTCTGAGGCAAGATCCGCTACAGGTAACGCGGCGAAGTTCGCGTGCCATTCCCCACAAGGAGATCGAAATGAAGCCAGAGAACCAATCGCATTTGTTGCACTATGCACCTGAAGCCTTCCTCGACCGGTTGTGCGAGAAGCTCGGCGCGCGCTCTCTTTCTGCACTGGGTCGCGTGGTCGGATTATCTCCCTCCGTGCTCAGCAAAGTAAAAAGACGACGACTCGCCGTCAGTAGCGAGATTCTTCTCAAAATCCACGATGCCACGGACATCCCCGTGCGGGAGTTACGCCGCTGGATGGGTGACATGCGTCCTTATTTCTCGCGCGTGCCACTGGGCAGAGCGAGTTTCTGATTCGTTCAGGCGAGCCGCCCGTTGATCGGGCGGCGACTTCAACCCACCTGATAGGGGCCTCCTCATGAACAGAGATGACCTGGTTGGGCAGTTAGCAAATTGTGTCGGGCAAGGGATGCGTGTCCCTGAAGAGGCTTTTCGCCTGGCCGCGACCATCGACATGCAGCGCTTTAAAGGCATGTCGGTGCACGCAGCGGCGTTATTGGTACTTCGCATGGGCCTTCAAAAACGCTTCCGCTTTTTTACTGTTCGGCCGTCGACAGTTGAGCGCGAAGCGGCACATTTACTCGGTGAATCAGGCAAAGTCGAGAGCAAACTTTCCGCTCGCCGACCATTGGGGTTGGCCCCGGTTTTATAAGCTTCAACCGGCATCGATCGCTCGATGCCGGCATGATCCCAACGATCGCGTTCGGGATCAATTCGCATTATTTCGGTGTATTCTCCGTTGAATCAGCACATTCAGGGTTGCGCTTGACCCTGCTGGTTTATCAACCTTTCGCACCGAATAAACATGCCACAGACGCTTATTTCTTCGCACCGGGCTAAATTAATCATCAATGCCCTGCTGACGAGTTTTTTTTGCATATTGATGCTGGCAGCAAGTGCCTTCCCCGCACGTGCCATGACCCCCGAACAAATCATCGCTGCATTGCAGCGCCCTGAAAACAGTACCGGCAATATCGCTGATGCCGTCGAAGAGGCAACCGGCGCACGCGGTTGGATGTCAGCCGATGTCAAACCCATTTATGACGCGCGTATCGTGGGACGCGCCGCCACCGCGCTGATGCGTCCGGTACTAAAAACCGATACCCGTAAGTACCAGAACCATATTCTGGATATTCTGGACGAAGCTGCGCCGGGCTCGGTGCTGGTATACGTGATGCAGGACGGCTTGGAGATTGCCGCGATGGGTAACCTGATGGGGACTACCGCCAAAGTGCGTGGCCTCGCGGGGGCCGTGATTGATGGCGCAGTGCGCGATATCACCGAGCTGCGTCGGCTGCAATTTCCGGTATGGTCGCGCCGCGTCAGCCCGGCTACTTCTGTCGGGCGAATGATCAGCGTTGATAAACAGATCCCGGTGAAGTGTGGCGAGATCATGGTGCACCCGGGTGACTACATCGTCGCCGATGCCGATGGCGTGGTGGTCGTGCCGGCGGGGGCGGCCATTCAGGTTGTTGATCTACTCAAAAAATATGACGACAAAGAATCGCAGATGATCCCCATCATTGAGCGAGAAAAATCCATGCGTAAGGCGCTTGAGAAATACAACCGCTATTAATCATTTTTAATCACAACGAATCGCTTAGCAGCCGCGCGCACGATGAGTTTTTCAACGACCGAGATGCCGCATATCTTGACGCTGGGTGAACCACTGATCGAGTTCAACCAAACCTCGGCGTCGAGCAAACAGTATCTGAAAGGGTTTGGCGGCGATGTCTCTACTGTCGCTATTGCCGCGGCGCGTTTTGGTGGTAGTGCCGGCATCATCACACGTGTGGGTGACGATGCGTTTGGTGACCTGCTACTCGAGCTGTGGCGACAGGAACACGTGGATACGCAATTCGTTCAGCGTGACGCGAGCGCACCCACCGGTGCGTACTTTGTTTCGCATTCCGATCGTGGGCATCGTTTCAGCTACCTGCGTCGCGGCAGTGCGGCGAGCTGCATCACGCCAGATCAGTTACCGCTCACGGGGCTGGCCACAGCACGCTGGCTGCATGTATCAGCGATTAGCCAGGCGATCAGCGCGTCATCACTAGAAACCGTATCAGCGGCGATGGATGCCGCTCGCGCGGCCGGTACAAAAATAAGCTACGACCCGAATCTTCGCCTGGCGCTGTGGCCACTCGAAGCAGCGCGTCAAACCATACACGCGACTGCCGCGCATGCTGATGTTTTTCTGCCTAGCCTCGAAGACATACTCACACTCACCGGTCTCAGTTCTGCAGACGACGCGCTGCAGTGGTGTATCGATACCGGGGCGCGTCAGGTCGTGTTGAAACTCGGCGAGCGCGGCGTATTAGCTTGGATTGATGGGCAGCGCCTGACGGTTGAACCACATCGCGTCAATCGACTCGACGCGACCGGCGCAGGTGATTGTTTTGCTGGTGTATTGCTGGCCTGCCTGTGTGCAGGGGAATCGATGACCGCGGCCATCACCCATGCCAATGCTGCAGCTGCCATGTCCGCCACTGGCTTCGGCGCAGTTGCACCTTTGCCGACACGCACTCAGGTACAGCAGTGGTTATCTTCTCGACAAAAGGAAGTTAGCGATGTCATCGAGTGAACAGCTCACACAGCTCGCACACTCGGCCGGCGTGATACCAACGCTGGTGATCGATGATATCGACGATGCAATTCCCTTGGGGCAGGCATTGAGCGACGGCGGCCTGAGTGTGCTTGAAGTAACGCTGCGTACGCCCGTTGCGCTACAAGCGATTCAACGCATGCGACACACCTTTCCGGCGCTTACCGTTGGCGCCGGTACCGTGTGTGATGTTGAAACGGCTGCTGCCGCCCGTGATGCAGGTGCACAGTTTCTAGTGAGCCCGGGCTACACCGCGGCGCTTGGTGCGTACTGCCGCGCACAGCAACTCATGCTGGTTCCCGGTGTGGCTACGGCGAGCGAAATAATGACAGCATTGGATGATGGTTATTTATTTTTAAAGGCCTTCCCGGCGACCGTCATCGGTGGCACCCGCTGGTTGCAGGCCATGCATGGGCCATTTCCGCAAGCGCGCTTCTGCCCCACGGGTGGCATTAGCGCTGCTGAGCTGAGTGATTATTTGTCACTGCCGAATGTATTGTGTGTGGGTGGTAGTTGGATGACACCAAGCGATGCGGTTCAAGGTAAACACTGGTCGCAGATTACGGCGCTGGCGAGCGATGCATGCCAGGCACGCGATAGCATAAGGGATGCTCGAGGTTAAACTGGCAAGTGTTGGCGTGGGCGTCGGTAGTGATTCACGATAGTGATCCATCCCGACCCATCAGAATACAGATCGCACGTTAAAGCGATTCATTAAAACAAATAGGGAGACAAGCATGTTTCTGGCACGTTGGGTATCCACGCTCGCTGCGGTTTTGCTAACGCTCGGTTTATCGCAAATCGTGCATGCTGCCGATAACTACCCTTCAAGACCAATCACGCTGATTGTGCCATTTGCGGCCGGCGGTGGCACTGACGGGGTGGCGCGTATTGTCGGCACCTTGCTCGAAAAAGAACTCGGCCAACCAGTGAATGTGGTCAACCGTGCGGGTGGTAATGGTGTGGTGGGCCATGCCGCGATCGCTGCCGCGCCGGCAGATGGCTACACACTCGGCATGCTGACGGTGGATATCACCATGCTGCATTGGGCCAAACTCACCACCCTCACCGGGCGTGATTACACGCCGCTTGCGCTCATGAATATCGACCCTGCTGCGATTATCGTGCGCGCCGACGCGCCTCACAAAAAACTGGATGACTTAATCAAAGCAATCAAAGCCAACCCCGGTAAATTCAAATCGTCGGGAACCGGTCTTGGTGGTATCTGGCATCTCGCGATGGCCGGTATGCTGAAAGATCTGGGCATTGATCCAGCCAGTGTGCCCTGGGTGCCTTCGACCGGCGCGGCGCAAGCCATGAACGATCTGGTGGCGGGTGGTGTGGAGTTTGTCACCTGCTCTCTGCCCGAGGCGCGCGCTTTGATTGATGCGGGCAAGGCAAGGCCGCTCGTCATCATGTCGGACAAACCCTCGGCGCTGTATCCCAACGTACTCACACTACAGGCCGCCGCGAACAGTAAATGGACATTAGGTGCGTGGCGCGGTATGGCAGCGCCGCGTAATTTGTCGCCCGAAATACAAACCAAACTGGCGTCTGCCCTGAAAAAAATCTATGACAGCAAAGCGTTTCAG
>JBJTXC010000001.1:0-3252 GCA_046082065.1 Burkholderiaceae bacterium | reverse complement strand
AGGTCGCCGGCCGTGGGGGGCTGTAAATCGCTACGTTTTCTGATGGCGAAATAATCTGGCTGCCAGCCGCGCTGAGCAAGTTGATCGATTGCGTTTTTTTCAAGCAGCGACACATCCAGATCGCCAGCGCGAATCGCATCCGCCACGCGATTGAGTTCACGAAATAGCGTCGGCGCTTCTGCGCGCTCCTTATCAGACAGATAGCCGTTGCGCGAGGAGAGTGCCAGGCCATCTTTGGCGCGGTACGTTTCAGCAGCGATGATCTCGGTGGGCAACGCAAATTGCCGTGCCATATTCCGCACGATCATTAGCTGCTGGTAATCCTTCTTGCCAAACACCGCAACGCGAGGTTGCACGCATGAGAACAGCTTCATCACGATGGTCGAGACGCCCGTAAAAAACCCGGGCCGGAAATGTCCTTCGAGAATATTGCCGATATCTGAGGGTGGTTGTACGCGGAACTCTTGGGGCTCGGGATAGATATCTTTTTCAGTCGGCGCAAACAGAACATACACGCCTTCTTTCTCCAGCTTTTTTACATCAGCGGCGAAGGTGCGCGGGTATTTGTCGAAATCTTCATTGGGGCCAAACTGCAAGCGGTTCACAAAAATCGAAGCGACTACCGGGTCACCATGCTTACGCGCCAAGCGCATCAGCGACAGATGACCATTATGCAAATTACCCATGGTGGGGACGAACGCAGTGCGGAGCTGGCCCCGCAGCTGATCATGCAGTTCTGCAATCGACGAAATGATTTTCATCGGGAGTGTGAGTTTTAGGTGCCGATGGCGCGGCTTGAATCGGCCGCGGCGTGTCAGTTAGGCGAATAGGAAAGCCGAACATAAATCGGCGCGAACGCCTCGGCTTGGGTGATCTCGATCAGTGTTTCTTTCGCGAGTTCGAGCAGGGCAATGAAATTCACCACCACCACCGGCACGCCGCGGGCGGGATCAAATAAATCCTGAAACTCGATGAACTTGGCGTTTTGCAGCTTGCGCAGAATCTGCGTCATGTGCTCTCGTACCGAGAGTTCTTCACGCGAGATCGTATGTCTGGCAGTGAGCTTGGCACGCCGCAGCAAATCATTCCATGCGGCTTGCAGGTCAGCGATCTCGACATCAGGAAACCGCGTCACCACGGTTTGGTCGATAAATACCTGTGTCCTGACAAAGTCACGACCCACCTGCGGCAAGGTGTCGAGCTGGAATGCTGCCAGCTTCATTTGTTCATATTCCAGCAGGCGCCTTACCAACTCGGCACGTGGATCAAGCGCCTCGTCTGCACCCTCGACTTTTTTAGCCGGCAACAGCATGCGTGATTTAATCTCAATGAGCATCGCTGCCATCAGCAGATAGTCTGCGGCGAGTTCCAGATTACGTTGACGAATCTGCTCGATATAGTCGAGATACTGCAGGGTCACTGCCGCTAACGGAATATCGAGAATATTGAAATTCTGTTTTCTGATCAGGTAGAGCAGCAGGTCGAGCGGGCCTTCGAACGCTTCCAGAAACACTTCAAGCGCATCGGGCGGGATGTAGAGATCATTCGGCAGTTTGAACAGCGGCTCGCCATACAATTTGGCGAATGCGACGCCATCGATCACGTCCTGCGGCTCGTTACTGATCTCGGTTGCGGTTTCCACGTGAGGGCCTTACTCGCTCAGGTAAACGTAAGCTTTTTGTTTGACCCGCGATTGCTGTTGACGGCGCATGTCGTCCAGATCGATTTTTTGCTTGTCCCATAAACGTGCTCGGCCGGCCAATTGCTCGGCCTCGAGCGTTGGGTTGGTTTGTTTCAGCTCGGTGATGAACCGAGTCACTTCTGAAACATAAGATGCTTGCTTGTTAAACAGGGGCATGGCGAGCGGAGAGGTTTAGACGAAAGGTCGTATTTTACTCTCAGCGGATGCGCATGCCGGGCTTGGCGCCGGGCCACGGCTCGAGGATGTACAGCCCCGGATCAGCACTTTCATCTTTGGCGCTGGCCGCGAGCACCATGCCTTCCGAGACACCAAATTTCATTTTTCTTGGTGCCAAATTGGCAACTAATACGGTCAGTTTGCCTTTCAGTTGCTCTGGCTGGTAGGCCGACTTGATACCTGAAAAAACATTCCTCAATCGGCCCTCGCCCACATCCAGGGTGAGTCTGAGCAGTTTGTCGGAGCCCTCGACGACAGCGCAGTCGACAATGTGCGCGATGCGCAGATCAATTTTGAGGAAATCATCTATCTTGATCTCGGCGTCGATCGTTTCAATATCCGACACAGTTGTTTCCTCCGGTAGTGCAGCGGGTGGTTCAAACAGATCATCCAGCATGTTCGGTTCTACGCGCGTCATCAGGTGCGAATAGGCCTTAACCACATGCTGATCTGGAAGTGCGTGATGTACGTCGCGCCACTGAAGCGGCGCAATATTCAGTAATGACTCAACTTGCTCGGCGAGTGCGGGTAGTACTGGTTTGAGATACAGCGTGAGCATACGAAATGCTTCCAGCAAACGTGAGCAGACTTCCTGCGTGCGTGCGTTATGGGCGGGGTCTTTGGCCAGTTCCCAGGGTTTATTGGCATCGACATACGCGTTGACACGATCCGCCAGCTCCATCACGGTGCGTAGCGCTTTTCCGTACTCACGTGCTTCATACAATGCTGCAATCTCTTCACTGGCACCGCGTAGCGCAGACAAAAACGCGTCATCGTCACTGACCCAACCCATCGCCAGCTTACTGTCAAATTTTTTAGTGATGAATCCTGCCGCGCGGCTGGCGATATTGATGTATTTGCCGATCAGATCACTATTGACCCGCGCGATGAAATCATCCGGATTGAAATCAACATCTTCAACATGCGCGTTCAGCTTGGCTGCAATGTAGTACCGTAGCCATTCCGGATTCATACCGATGTCGAGATAACGCAGCGGAGAAATACCAGTGCCGCGCGACTTCGACATTTTTTCGCCACTGACCGTAATGAAGCCATGTACGAAGATATTGTTCGGTACTTTGAAGTCCGAGAACTTCAACATCGCCGGCCAGAACAGCGTATGAAAGTAGGTGATGTCTTTGCCGATGAAGTGGTACTGCTCAGTGGATGGATTTGAGAGAAACGCATCGAAGTCGCGGCCCGTGCGCGTGAAATAGTTTTTCAGCGAGGCCAGGTAGCCGATCGGCGCATCCAGCCACACATAAAAATACTTTCCAGGTGCGTCAGGTATCTCGATACCAAAGTAAGGCGCATCGCGCGAAATATCCCAATCA